>VBCL01000091.1:16600-22612 GCA_005888865.1 Betaproteobacteria bacterium
CGATGCTCAATACCGTCGACGTGCCGCTCAGCCAGCTCGGAGAGAAGGAGCTCGTCCCCGGCGCCGCCGCGCTGGAAAAGGTCAACGCGTCGCTGCGGTAGATCGAGTCGTTGGCAGTAACTAGGGCGCTGAAGGTTCTGGCGCCTCCAAGCGCGCGCGGCCCGGCGCACGTTTCTCGATTCTGATCCCGAGCGCTTGCATCGCCCCTCGCACGTCCGGCCGAGTTCCGCTGGGGGCGGAAACGTCGCGCCGATTTGCCTGAGTGATGGGACGCCGCCCACGACGCTTTTCTGCCGCGACGTTGGCAAGGGTGTTTCACGTCGGACAACAGAGGCGTATGCTTCCTTCCCCTGTCGCATACAAGAACGACGTGCCGCGAAATACGCGGGCGCCCGCGGGCGAGGAGGACATGATGCCGTTTGTCAGGCAGTCGCAGCGCACATCGCGCAGACCGGGTGATCTGCGTCCCGGCCGTTCGATCGAACTGGCCCACCCAAGAGCGTAAGCAAGTTGCTGCCGAGGCGTTCGCGATAAGCGACGCAATCTCAGGATCTTCAGCGTACGAGGAGATACCCACATGACAAGACTCAACATCAACGGCAAGCCCTACGAGGTCGACCTCCCCGCCGACACCCCGCTACTGTGGGCCTTGCGTGACACCTTGGGCCTTACAGGCACGAAGTTCGGTTGCGGCATGGCGCTTTGCGGCGCGTGCACCGTGCATATCGGCGGTCAGCCGGCACGCGCGTGCACGACGCCGATCTCGGCGGTGGCGAACAAGAAGGTCACGACGGTCGAAGCGATCGGACAGACCAAGACGGGCAAGGCTGTGCAGGCGGCGTGGGTCGATCTCGGCGTGCCACAGTGCGGCTANNNNGGCTGGCCAGATCATGTCGGCGACCGCGCTGCTTCAGCAGAATCCGAAGCCCACCGATGCCGAGATCGACGCGGCAATGGCGGGGAACATCTGCCGCTGCGGCACCTATGCGCGCATTCGGGCCGCCATCAAGCAGGCGGCGGCCAAGCAAGGAGCGACAGCATGAACGCGCCTCTCGATTTGACTGGCGATATGGTGAGTCCTGCGTCCGACAGGCTGGTGATCGCCAATATCAGCCGGCGTCGCTTTCTGCAGGAAGTTTCCGCGGTCGGTGGGCTCGCGCTCGCGGTCGGATTCCCGGCAACCACCCGTGCCGCCGACCCGCCGAAGTACGGCGCCGACGGCATGCCGCACGGCTGGGTCGACAACCCCTTGGTGTTCGTCGCGATCGGCACCGACGGTGTGGTCAGCATCGTCTGCCACCGTTCCGAGATGGGACAGGGCGTGCGCACGGGCATGCCAATGATCGTGGCCGACGAGCTCGAGGCCGACTGGAAGCGCGTGCGCGTCGTACAGGCTCCTGGCGACGAAGAGCGCTTCCGCAACCAGGACACCGACGGCTCGCGCAGCACGCGTCATTTCTTCGAACCCATGCGCCGCTGCGGGGCCGCGGCGCGCCAGATGCTCGAGGCGGCGGCCGCCGCGGGCTGGAAGGTGCCGGTCGAGGAGGTCGAGGCGAAGAACCACGAGGTCACCCATCGCCCGACCGGTCGACGTATCGGCTACGGCGCGCTCGCGAAGGCGGCGGCCGCCATGCCGGTTCCTGCGCGAGAGTCGATTCGTCTCAAGGACCCGGCGCAGTTCCGTTACATTGGCAAGGGAGAGTTGAAGCTCGTCGACGCGCACGACATTGCCACCGGCAAGGCGCAGTACGGCATGGATACGCGGCTGCCCGGGATGCTCTATGCGGTTGTGGCGCGACCGCCGGTTTACGGCGGCAAGGTGAAGACCTTCGATGCCGCCGATGCTCTCAAAGTGCCGGGAGTGGTGAAGGGGGTGGAGATCGAAGCGAATCCGCCGCCGCCCGCGTTCAATCCCCTCGGCGGCGTCGCAGTCGTCGCGCACAACACCTGGGCGGCGATGCAGGGGCGCCAGGCGCTGAAGATCACCTGGGACGACGGCCCGAACGCCAGCTACGACTCCGTTGCCTATCGCAAGGAGCTCGAGGACTCTGCGCGCAAGCCAGGCAAGGTCGTGCGCAACGAGGGAGATTACGCGGCAGCGATGGCGGGCGCCGCCCGGCGCGTCGAAGCGGAGTACTACCTCCCACATCTCGCGCACGCGTCGATGGAGCCGCCCGCTGCCGCGGCGCGCATCAGGGACGGCAAATGCGAGGTCTGGGGTTGCTTCCAGTCGCCGCAGGCTGCACGCGACCGGGTCGCCAAGCGCCTGGGCATGCCGGCGAGCGATGTCACCGTCCATGTGACCTTGCTGGGCGGAGGTTTTGGCCGGAAGTCCAAGGCCGACTTCGGCGTCGAAGCTGCGGTGTTGTCCAAGGCGATGGACGGCAAGCCGGTCAAGGTCGTCTGGACACGCGACGACGATCTTCATCACGACTATCTGCACACGGTGTCGGTCGAGCACCTCGAAGCCGGGCTCGATGCACAGGGCCAGCCGGTGGCCTGGCTGCACCGCAGTGCGGCGCCGACGCTGATGTCTACGTTCGATGCGAATGCGAAGCAGGAGGCGGCGCTGGAACTGGGGATGGGCGTGATCAACGTGCCTTTCGCCATTCCCAACATCCGGATCGAAAATCCGGACGCCGTCGCGCATACGCGCATCGGATGGTTCCGCTCGGTATCGAATATTCCCCATGCGTTCGCGGTGCAGTCGTTCGTCGCCGAGCTGGCCGCGGCGGCTGGGCGGGATCCGAAGGACTATTTGCTTGAGGTTATCGGCCCGGCGCGGGTGGTCAGCCCGACCATGCTGGGCGATACCTGGAATCACGGCGAGAACCCCGAGCGTTATCCCGTGGATACGGGGCGCCTGCGACGCGTCGTCGAGACCGCCGCACGCGAGGCGGGGTGGGGCAAGACCCTGCCCAAGGGTCACGGCCTCGGCATCGCTGCGCATTATAGTTTCGTGAGCTACATCGCTACGGTGGTCGAAGTCGCGGTCGACGACAAAGGCCAGCTGACGATTCCCCGCATCGATATTGCAATCGACTGCGGGGCGACGATCAACCCGGACCGGGTGCGGGCCCAGATGGAGGGAGCGTGCGTGATGGGCGTGAGCGCCGCGACCCTCGGCGAAATCAGCTTCAAGGAGGGCCGCCCGCAGCAGGACAACTTCCACGCCTACGAGGTCACGCGCATGCCTGGCGCCCCTCGAGATACGCGGGTCTACATCATTCCTGGCGACTACAGCAAACCGCTGGGCGGCGTGGGCGAGCCGGGCGTGCCGCCGATCCCGCCCGCGCTGTGCAATGCGATCTTCGCGGCGACCGGCAAACGGATACGGCAGTTGCCGATCCGCGATCAGTTGAAAGCCTAGTCAATCGCCGCAATCGTGAATGCTCGAAGGGCCCGCGCGGTTGCGGGCCCTTTTTTTTTGGCGCCGGCTCGCGTTGATTGCAGCGGCGTAAGCGATAGCGAACGACCCGACACGGTTGGTTGTTGTTGCCAAAGCCCGACACTTCGCTCGCCCGTTGAGACCGGCTACAATCGACGCATGCGGATTTTCTGGCGAACTCTGGCGGTGCTGGGCGGCGTCGTCCTGCTGCTGCTGATCGCCATTGCGATTGCGATCCGTACCGTCGACGTCAAGGAATTCATCGGTCCCATCCAGCAACGCGTCAAGGAGGCGACCGGGCGCGACCTGACGGTTCGCGGTGGAATCGATCTCAAGCTCGGTTTGGAGCCGAAGCTGGTGCTCGACGACGTCACGCTCGGCAACGCGCCGTGGAGCAAGCAGCCGCAGATGATCACGGCCAAGCACGTCGAGGCGCAGATCGAGCTGCTGCCGCTGTTGCACAAGCGCTTCGAGGTCATCAGCTTCAAGCTGATCGGGCCGACGATTGCGCTCGAGACCGATGCGAGCGGCAAGGGCAACTGGGAATTTCCGTCGCTGTCGACCGCGGCAAACGCCAACACGCAGGCCCCCTCCGGCGCAACGCTGGGGAGTTTCGCGGTCGGCGATATCGCGGTCTCCGACGGAGCGGTGACGTTCCGCGACGGCAAGACCGGCGAGGTCACGACGATTGTCGTCGAAGACTTTTCGGTGCACGCACGCGATGCACTGTCTCCGGTCAGTGGTCGGTTCCGCGGCAAGATCAACGACACGGCGGTGGCGCTGGAAGGCGACTTCGGCCCGCTCGACCAATTGATGCGCCAGAAGTGGCCCTATCCGGTCACGGTCCAGGGAGACATCAACGGCAAGAAAGCAACGGTCGATACACAGCTCACCGTGAAGGACAGCGTCGTTGGCCTCGACAACCTGAAGGTCGGTTCGGGGTCGAGCCAGATCACCGGCAAGATGGCGGTCGTAGCGGTCGGCACGCGGCCCAAGGTCACCTTCAAGTTCGATGCACCGACGCTGTGGGTCGCCGACCTCAGCTTCCCCGCGATCGCGGCCGCCGCGGCCAAGGCGGTCGCGAAGTCGAAATACGTTTTCAGCGACCAGGCGATCGACGTCGGAGCGTTGAAAGACTTCGACGCGGAAGGTGAAATCGCCGTCGGCACGCTCACGCTGCTCGATGGGCGCAAGCTCGGGCAGGTCCATGTGCAGTTCACGCTGCTCAACGGCAAGCTCGATGTGCCGCTGCTGCAGGCGACCGCGCTCGGAGGCACCGTCCTGGGCCATGCGCAGCTCGACGCGAGCCGGGCGCCCAACGCAGCACTCAGCATGCATATCGAAGCGAAGAACCTCGATCTCGCGGCGATCGTGGCAGCGGCCGGCGTCCAGCGCGAGTTTCGCGGGGGCAAGACGGAGCTCAAGGCGGACGTCAACGCGCACGGCGCCTCGCCGCGTCAATGGGCGAGCACGGCCAGCGGCAACATTATCGCGGTCGTCGGACCCGCGACGGTTTCAGGCGGCAAAGGCAACCCCGATTCGTCGCTCGATCGGCTCGCCGGCGCCGTGAATCCATTCCGTGATATCGACGCGACGACGCAGTTGCACTGCGCGGTGATTCGCCTGCCGCTGGTGAACGGCGTCGCAACGGTCGATCGGAGCATCGCCGCCGAAACAAGCAAGCTCGGCGCGACGGCGAGCGGCAGGCTCGATTTCCGCGACGAGACGCTTGATCTCGCCTTCCATCCGCAGATCCGTCAGGGCGTCAAGATCGAGATTCCGCAGGTCGCGGAGTTGGTGCACCTGCGCGGGCCGTTCGCGTCACCGGCGGTCGGGATCGACGCAACCGCGACGGCCGCTACCGTTGCGCGGCTCGGCGCCGCGGTTTACACCGGCGGCCTGTCGATCCTCGGGGAATCGCTGCTCGCGCAGGCCAAGGGCGATCCCGGCGCGCCGTGTCAGATCGCGCTCGGGCATGGAGCGGGGACGACCACGGCGGCGGCGAAACCTGCAGGTAACGCCAATCCTGCTGCAACCGCGACGCAAGACGTCGGCAAGGCGCTCGGAAGACTGCTCGGCCGATAGCCGGCACTTCGTGGCGAAGCAGCGGTCAAAGGGGGGACCGGCGCTTCTTGTACCGGTCGATGCTTGTGGTTAGGATCGAGCCGTTCCCTTGGAGTGAGCCATGCGTCGTTGCCGGAAGCGGATCGCAGGATGGGTGATGCTGGGTTGGTTGTTCGCCCAGATCGTCACCGTTGCGCACGCCTGCCCGGCGCTGACGCCGCAGGCGCAAGACTCGACCGCCGCCTCGGCGGCCGGGGCAGCGCCGATGGCGAGCGATTGCGCCGCGATGGCCAAGCAGGCGGGGTCGAACGCCAACGTCTGCCAAGCGCATTGCTTTGCTGGAGAACAGGTCGGCAGCGACGCGCAGACGCCTTCCGCGGCGCTGGCCCCGCAAGTCGCGCTGGCGGTGCGCGCCTGTGCTGTGGAGGTACCTGCTCTCGCGAGTCTTCGCGCGTCGTTGCTGCGCGCCGCCGGGCCGCCGCCCACGCTGTTGTTTAGCCGTTTCCTAATCTGATCTCCGCATCGCGTTGAGTCCAGGCGCGGGCTTTGCCGTGCCTGTC
>VBCL01000545.1:0-1010 GCA_005888865.1 Betaproteobacteria bacterium
CTGACGGGCGCTACTCCTTGCAACTGCTGCGCCCCGGCCGTCCCAAATTCGGGTCGAACAACCGTATGGAAGGTACGCCAGAGGAGAACAAAGCCGCGGTGCAGGGGGCCAATCCGCACTGGGGCACATATTCGGTCAATGAGGCGAATAAGACCATCGACTTCAAGATCGAACACGCTTTTTTCCCGAACTGGGAGGGAACGGAACAGAAGCGGCCGTTCACGATCACCGGCGACCAACTGCGGTACACCGCTACGGCGTCTACGGGCGGGACAGCCGAGCTTGTTTGGAAACGGGCCAAATGAATCTTCCGACAGACGCGTTCGGCGCAATGCCGCCTAACCTCTCGCTCAACCCGGACGCGCCGCCGGTTAGCTTGGTTCGTTAGGCCGCATCCTCGAGATGACGTGATTGAGTAATGGATCGGCGGACATTCATCGTAGTAGTGAGTGTCGGGCTCATCGCTGCGCCCGGCACAACGCGTTCGCAAATGCGAACGGTCGCGCGCATCGGGTGGGTTGGAGGGTGGTACTCGCCTTCGGCGGCTGCTTCTCTCTTGGAAGCTTTCCGACAAGGGATGCGCGAGCTTGGTTACGTCGAGGGACAGAACCTCACAATCGATGCTCGCTGGATGGAAGGAAACGCACCCGAGGAAGCAGCCAAGCTCACCGCCGAGCTCGTTCGCTCGAGGGTCGACATCCTCGTAGCGCAAGGCCAGGCAGTCCCCGGCGTGAAGGCGGCAGCGGGAACCGTATCGGTCGTATTCGGCTTCAGTGGCGATCCTGTCACGGCGAGACTCGTGACGAGCCTTGCGCGGCCTGGCGCCAATCTCACGGGATTCAGCCTTCTCGCCCCCGAACTCGCCGGCAAGCGCGTCGAGTTGCTCAAGGAAGCGGCGCCGCGCATATCTCGCCTCGCTGTCCTAACTAATCCGCTCCACCCCGGGGAGGACCAGGAATTGCGGGAAACGCATGTTGCAGCTCTCCGCCTTGGTCTGACGCTTCAGCAGT
>VBCL01000545.1:1043-2674 GCA_005888865.1 Betaproteobacteria bacterium
CGTACGCACCGTCGGCGAGGTCAACACCGCTCTGGAGACGATGACGCGAGATCACGTTGACGGGGTCATCGCGCTGTCGAACTTGCTCATCATGCGTCAGCCGAGCGCGATCGCCGAGTTCGCAGCCAAGTACCGTACTGCTACGATTTCTGGATGGGAAGACTTCGCCGTCGACGGCAATCTGATGAGCTATGGTCCGAACCTTAAGCACGCCTGGCGGCAGGTCGCCGCTACGTACGTCGACAAGATTCTGAAAGGTGCGAAGCCTGCCAATCTAGCCGTGCAGCAGCCGACAGAATTTCAGTTGGTCATCAACCAGAGGACCGCGAGGGCCCTCGGGCTCAAGGTCCCGTCATCGTTACTGCTACGCGCAGATCGAGTGATCGAATGATCGAACGAGGCGTGTACCGTAGCGTCGGAGATCCAGTTGTTATTGCGGCCTAACCACTCGCTCAATCCGGACGCCTCGCAGGCGGCGCTTACGCGCCGTCCGCTCGGCGCCGGTTAGCTTAGTTCGTTGGGCGTCAAGACGGTGCGGCGTACACTTTCGACCCACAGCAGCTACCCGGATGCAGGCCAGCTGCCAACCGGGATTGATCGGGCTCCGCGCCTACTGATCCCGTTGCCTGTACTGATTCGCAACGACCAGGGGGAGTCGCATGGACAGGCGTGACACGGTACTTGCGCTGCTTGCGCTCGGGGCGGCACCGTTCGCCGCCGAGGCGCAGCAGGCGACCAAGGTCGCGCGAATAGGCTACCTGGCGACCAACCCGGACACTTCCTCGCGCGTACGCGAGGCTTTCCTCCAGGGGCTGCGTGACCTCGGGTACGTCGAGGGTCGCAACCTCGTGATCGAACACCGAGATGCCGAAGGAAGGTCGAGCGGCTCCCCGCTCTCGCGGCCGAACTGGTTGCGCTCAAGGTCGATGTCATCGTGGCGTCAGGCACACTCGCCGCCCTGGCCGCGAAGCAAGCGACCAAGACTGTCCCCATCGTGTTCAGTCCTGCTGGCGATCCGGTTGGGAGCGGGCTCGTCACTAGCCTCGCGCGGCCGGGCGGCAATGTCACAGGGTTGTCCGCTTTTGCCCCGGAGCTCGTCGGAAAGCGTCTGGAACTGCTCAAGCAGGCCGTTCCGGGGGTCAGTCGGGTCGCGGTCCTCTGGCAGCCAGGTGCCTTCGGCGAACGCACGGAAAAGGACACCCTGAAGCGAGCAGAAGTTGCTGCGCGGGATCTGGGTGTGCCGCTGCAATTCGTTGAGGCACGAGGGCCCGCCGATTTCGACAGAGCCTTCTCGGACATGAGCGTGGCGCGCGCGGGTGCTCTGACTGTGTTGGCAAGCAACATGTTCGTCAGTGAGCGAAGACGCCTCGTGGACCTGGCGGCGGAGAAGCAGCTACCGGCAATGTATTCAGCGAGGGAGCTTGTCGACACCGGGGGCCTAATGTCCTATGGAGCGAACCTAGCCGATTTGAATCGGCGCGCTGCTACCTATGTGGACAGGATCCTCAAGGGTACGAAGGCCGCCGACCTGCCCGTGGAGCAGCCGACAAAGTTCGAGCTGATCATCAACCTAAAGACCGCCAAGGCCCTGGGGCTGACGATCCCGCAGTCGGTGCTGGGGCGAGCGGATG
>VBCL01000079.1:0-535 GCA_005888865.1 Betaproteobacteria bacterium
CGCGCATCGTGGCGAAATGCACGACGATCCCATCGTCTTTGCCGCAAGGGACTGGTCGACCTATCTCGTCTTGCTTGGACTCGGGGCATTCATGTATCTCGCGATCTAGGCTCCTAGGCGCCCGCCGAGCAGTGGGATGAGCGTATCTATGCCAGCGTCTGCGCCTGCACCGCGTAGGTGAACGAGTCGGCGAAGAATTCTTCGGTGGGCAGACGGCACTGCGCGGTGAAATCGCGCCTGGCCGAATCGATCATCGCCGGCCCGCCGCAGGCGTAGACCTGGTACCCGGACAGATCCGGGAAGTCCGTCATCACGGACTGATGGACGAGCCCGGTGCGGCCCGGCCAGCGGTCTTCGGGCAGCGGGTCGGAGAGCACCGGGATGAAGCAGAAATCGGGATGCTGCCGCTGCCAGGTCCCGGGCAGATCGGGCAGGTAGAGATCACGCAAGCTGCGCACGCCCCAGTAGAGCACCATCGGTCGCTTCAGGTCGTGGTGCAGCGCGTGCTCGATCACGGCCTTGATCGGTGCGAAGC
>VBCL01000079.1:552-7870 GCA_005888865.1 Betaproteobacteria bacterium
CATCGGCTTGTCGGACTCCTCGCGCAGATAGAACGTCCCGAGCGGTCCTTCGAAACGCAGGATCTCCCGGCCCTTGAACTCTCTGAAGAGCGCGTCGCTGAAATAGCCGCCGGGCACATGACGGATGTGCAGCTCGAGCAGCGAATCGTCTTCGGGCGCGGTCGCGATCGAGAAGCTCCGCCGCCGGCCGTCCTTGAGCAGCAGATCGATGTACTGCCCGGCGAGATATTGCAGCCGGTCGTTGGCGGGCAGCTTCAGCTTCAGGATCGCGACGTCCGGTGCCGGCTTGTCGATCGACTCGATCCTGCAGGGCAGCTTGCGGATCTGAATATCGCCCGCCCGCCGCACTTCGCGCACTTCGATCGTGAGCGGCACCTTCGGCTTCGCGACGCAGAACAGAGCCAGTCCCTGCGCCTTCTCCGTCTCGGTCAGCGTGCCCGGCTGGTGCGCGCCGTAGTCGACCGCGCCTTCCAGGATCTTGCCCTTGCAGGTCCCGCAGGCGCCATTGCGGCAACCATACGGAATCATCAGGTCGGCGCGCATCGCAGCAGCCAGCACGGTTTCGCCGTCGTCGCAGGCGAAGCTGTGATCGCTGGGTTTTATGGTAATCTGGAGCGGCATCGTTGCGCGCAGGGTGCGAGAGTGATACGCGTACTGTTGATTGGCTGCGGCGACGTCGCCCTGCGCACCGCCGAGCTGTTGCGCGGCAGGGTCCGGCTGTACGGTCTCACCCGCAGGCTCGAGGACGTCGTCAGGTTGCGCCATCGGGGCATCGTGCCCATCGTCGGCGACCTCGATCGCTATCACAGCCTTGATCGCCTGCGCGCGGCGCCGTTTGCGGTTCTGCATTTCGCACCGCCCCCCGGCGAGGGTCGCGAAGATCCGCGCACCGCGCGACTCATCGCGGCGCTGACAAAAGCGCGGATTATACCCCAGCGTTTCGTCTACATCAGTACCAGCGGGGTCTATGGCGACTGTGCAGGCGCGCACGTGACCGAAGCGCGGCCGCGCCGCGGGCGGACGGCGCGCGCGCGCCGCCGCATCGCCGCCGAGGATCTCTTGCGGCTTTGGGCGAAGCGCTATGGCATCAAGCTCTCGATCCTGCGCGTGCCCGGTATTTACGCCGAGACGCGCCTTCCCCTCGACCGCTTGAAGCAGGGCACGCCCGTGCTTCGAGCGGAGGACGACGTGTTCACCAATCACATCCATGCCGACGATCTGGCGCGCGCGACGATCGCGGCGGCATTCCGGGGCAAGCCGAATCGTGCCTACAATATCTCCGACGACGCCGAGCTGCCCATGGGAATGTGGTTCGACGCCGTCGCCGACGCGTTCGGCCTTGCGCGTCCGCCGCGCGTGTCGTGGGAGGAAGCCGAGACGCGCATCGCGCCGCTGCTGCTGTCGTTCATGAGCGAATCGCGGCGTCTGTCGAACGCGCGCATGAAGCGCGAGTTGCGCGTGCGGCTTCGCTACCCGACACCTGCCACGCTTCTCGCCGAAGTCGCGCCGCGCGAGCTCAAGAAGCAGATCCAGCTGCCGCTGTGAACGATCAGGCCGCCACGCCGCCGCAGACGCGCTGGGCGAAAATCGCCGCGCGCCTCGACGCCTACGAACGGTTGATCCGCCTCGACAAGCCGATCGGCACGCTGCTCCTCCTCTGGCCCACGCTGACCGCGCTGTGGGTCGCGACCTCGGGCGCGCCGTCCTGGGTCATCATCGGGATCTTCACGCTCGGCACGCTGCTCATGCGCTCGGCGGGCTGCGCCATGAACGACTACGCCGATCGCAACTTCGATGCCTACGTCGAGCGAACCCGGAGCCGACCGCTGGCCCGGCACGAGATCGAGCCTTGGGAAGCCCTCGCGCTCGCTGCCGCGCTTGCGCTGTGCGCGTTTCTTCTGATCGTGCGCTTCAATCGATTCACGATTCTGCTCTCGATTCCGGGGCTCCTGATCGCGATCGTGTACCCGTTCTTCAAGCGTTTTTTCGCGCTGCCTCAGGCATTCCTCGGAGTCGCCTTCTCTTTCGGCATCCCGATGGCCTTCGCGGCGGTCTACGGAACAGTGCCGGCGGCGGGCTGGTGGCTGTTCGCCGCGAATTTCTTCTGGGTCGTCGCCTACGACACCGAGTACGCGATGGTCGATCGCGACGACGATGTGAAGCTGGGCTTGAGGACCTCGGCGATTGCGCTGGGACGTTTCGATGTCCTCGCGGTCATGCTCTGCTACGCAGTCTACCTCGGGCTGTTGATGTGGATCGGCCGGACGCAGGGCCTGGGTCCGTTCTTCTACGCCGGACTGCTGGTCGCGTCGCTGCTCGCACTGCGGCATTTCTGGCTGATCCGCGCGCGGGAGCGTGCGGGGTGCTTCCGCGCATTCCTCGGCAACCACTGGCTGGGGCTCGCGATCTTCGCCGGAACGGTCGCGGATTACTTCTTTCGCGCACAGCCGTGGCCGCGTTGGCTCGCCTCTTAGGGAACCCCATGATCGATCTGCAGCTGAGTGGAAAAGTCGCCGTGGTCACCGGAGGGAGCAAGGGCATCGGCTGGGCTTGCGCTGAAGCGCTGGCGCGCGAGGGGGCGAAAGTCGTGCTGGTGTCACGCAGCCTGGCCAACCTCGAAGCGGCTTGCGCCCGCTGGCCACGGGGCGCTGCGGCGCCGCAGGTGATTGCCGCCGACCTGATCCGGCCTAAAGACGCCGAGCGTATGGCAGCCGCAGCCGAGGCCGGCGCGGGGCCAATCGACATCCTCGTGAACTCCGCCGGTGCCGCGCTCCGCTATGCGCCGGCCGATCTCGACGCCGCGGCATGGCACGATGCGATGGACGCGAAATTCTTCACCTATATTCACGCCATCGACGCGGTTCTCGGACGCATGGTTCCGAGGGGACGCGGTGCGATCGTCAATATCATCGGCATGGGCGGCAAGATCGCGAGCCCAGTGCATCTGCCGGGAGGCGCCGCGAACGCCGCATTGATGCTGGTCACCGCGGGTCTCGCCACGGCTCTTGGACCGAAAGGCATCCGCGTCAACGCGATCAATCCAGGAGCGACGCTCACCGGCCGGGTGCAGGAAGGCTTGCGCGCCGAGTCGAAGATGACCGGGCTGTCGGAAGCCGAGGTGCTTGCGCGGAACCGGTCCAGGATCCCGCTCGGACGCCTGGGCACGCCCGAAGAGGTCGCGCAGCTCGCTGTGTTTCTCGCCTCGGATCAGGCGAGTTACCTGACCGGCGCCATCGTGCCGATGGATGGAGGAGCGGGTTCGGTGATCTAGCGCCGAGCGGAACGCCGGCGCGCGGGACGGCGAAATGCCGCTGCGCCGATGAGGCCGAGCAGCGCCGCCGTTGCGGCAAGAGCCCACCCCGAAAGTGAGGGGATGGGTTCGGGGACGCCACCGCGCGCGGGCGCAAGTACGATGCCCGTCGTGCAATCGAAGACGAGCGTGCTTCGCGAGCTCACCGAGCCGGCAAGCGAGGGCCCCGAATAGGTCGTGATCGCAATCGAGATGGGCGTATTCGGCGGCAGACCGCCGCCGAACGCACGAATGTGAAACGTCGGATAGACGGCGTTGTACGGACCGAGGTTAGTGCCGGTCTCGTCGGTGAACTCCTCGATCAGGCCAACGCCGGGCGCGTCGACCTTGACGTCGGCCGAGGCGAACGTGTCCACATCGATGAAGGTGTTGACGTCGAACGCGCTGCCTCCACACGTTCCAGCGAGGCCTGTTTGCTGGCTCAGAAGCCTGATCGCCGGGGACTTGGTCACGACCGGCGCATGCTCGGCGACGATTGCGGATTCCGTTCCGGCGGGCGAGGCAAGCCCCGCCGTGGTCAACGACAGGGCGAAGATTCCCAGACAGGCCTTGAAAGCGGCCGCGACGATACGCAAGCGTTGATCTCCCTGGGCGATGCGGGCCCCCGGAGGGACCCGCTGGAACCAGCATAGCGGCTGACGGTGGCGACGGTCCAGCCGAGGGCGCGGATAATAACCCGTTCGAGGGTCGATGTGGCGTCGATACGACGGCATGTGTCGCCGACGCCCGACAGATTTACACATTTTCCCGCGAAAAATGCCCGGAAAGCGCGTTCCGCGCGGCTTCGACCCGGTACAAGCGGGTGGGGTGGCGGAAGGCCTTTCCGGGCGTGAGCAGGGTGAAGCGAGCGCTTTGGTAAGATGCTTCGCCGCGCCGACGGTGTCCCGTCACGCGTCGTCCGATGAAATACGCCGATCTCCGCGACTTTCTCGTCCAGCTCGAACGCCGCGGCGAGCTCAAGCGCATTGGCGTCGAGGTCGATCCGCGCCTCGAGATGACCGAGATCTGCGATCGCGTGCTCAAAGCCGCCGGGCCCGCGTTGCTGTTCGAGAGACCGAAAGGTTTTGACGGAGCGCACGGCCGCCCGCGCATTCCCGTGCTCGGCAATCTGTTCGGCACGCCGCTGCGCGTCGCACTCGCGATGGGTGAAGAGTCAGTCGACGCGCTGCGCGAGGTCGGCAAGCTTCTCGCGTTTCTCAAGGAGCCCGAGCCACCGAAGGGGTTGAAGGACGCGTGGCAGAACACGCGGCCGGTGTTCATGCAGGTGATGCATATGGCGCCCAAGGAGCGCTCGTCGGCGCCGTGCCAGGAGATCGTGTGGGAGGGCTCCGAGGTCGATCTCGCGCGCCTGCCGGTGCAAACATGCTGGCCGGACGACGTCGCGCCGCTCATCACCTGGGGACTCACCGTGACGCGCGGGCCGAACAAGACCCGGCAGAACCTCGGCATCTATCGGCAGCAGGTGATCGCGCCCAACAAGGTCATCATGCGCTGGCTGCCGCATCGCGGGGGAGCGCTCGACTTCCGCGATCACGCGCTTGCGAGCCCGGGCACGCCGTTTCCGGTCGCGGTCGCTCTCGGCGCCGATCCCGCGACGATCCTCGGCGCGGTGACCCCGGTGCCGGATACGCTGTCCGAGTATCAATTCGCGGGATTGCTCCGCGGCGCGCGCACCGAAATCGTCAAGTGCATGACGCACGCGCTGCAGGTGCCCGCCTCCGCCGAAATCGTGCTCGAAGGATTCATTCGCCCCGACGCGCAGGACCCGACCGGCTTCGAGACCGCCGCCGAGGGTCCGTTCGGTGACCATACCGGGTACTACAACGAGGTCGAGCGCTTTCCCGTGCTCACACTCGAGCGCATCACCATGCGCCGCGATCCGATCTATCACTCGACCTACACGGGCAAGCCGCCCGACGAGCCCGCGGTGCTCGGCGTCGCGCTCAACGAAGTGTTCGTGCCGCTGCTGCAGAAGCAGTTCCCCGAGATCGTCGATTTCTACCTGCCGCCGGAGGGCTGCTCGTACCGCGTCGCCGTCGTGAGCATGAAGAAACAGTATCCCGGCCACGCCAAGCGCGTCATGTTCGGCGTGTGGAGCTTTCTGCGCCAGTTCATGTACACCAAGCTCATCGTCGTCACCGACGACGACGTGAATGTCCGCGACTGGAAGGAAGTGATCTGGGCGCTCGCCACGCGGGTCGATGCGGCGCGCGACGCGCTGATCGTCGAGAACACCCCGATCGACTATCTCGATTTCGCCTCGCCGGTCGCGGGGCTGGGCAGCAAGATGGGCATCGACGCGACCAGCAAGTGGCCGGCCGAAACGCAACGCACGTGGGGCCGGCCTATCGCCATGGACGCAGCGGTCAAGCGCCGCGTCGATGCGCTCTGGAAGGAGCTCGGGCTATAACCGACCTCTAGGAAGGCGACGACGGCCCTCGTTGCCGGACCCGCCACAGGTTCGCGATGCGAAACGCCGTGAGCGCGATCGCGCCGAGGCGCACAATGCGCGCGACGCGGTGCCAGCCCAGGAGCCGGGCGATCGTGTCGACCAGCGCCATCGCCGCGGCAGGGCGCGCCACCGCGCCGCCGATCAATCCGGCAGGGCGCAGCGCGTCGCGCGCGTCGCTGGCGTATAGAGTGATTTGCATGCGCTGCAATTGAAGCTCCGCCAGCAGCACCTGCTTGCGTGCCGCCAGCCGATGCAGCTCGCGGTTCACCGGCGCCCCCGCAGGCCTTCGGCGTCCCGTTCGAGCTCGGAAAGCGTTGCCGCGAACGGACGGCCTTGTGCGTGCGCATTCTGCCGGACCGCGTACCACGCGATCACGGCGACGACGACGTAGGCAAGCACCACGCCGCAGAGCGCGGCCAGCGGATAGGTGTTCCAGAGCAGGGCGACGACGAGCACCGACAGCGCGACCACCGCGAAGCACGAGAAGACCGTGGCGATCACGACCAGGAACAGCATGATCTTGGTCCGCTCGCGCTCCTCCTCGAACTCGACCGTTGCGAGCTCGAGGCGCGTGCGCAACATCGCGACCATCGTCGCGGCGAGACCGGAGAGGGCGCCGCCGAATCCTGTGGCGGGCCGCTCTGCGCGGGGTTCAGGCACCTGCGTTACCGGCGGGCGATGACCAGGCCAACCAGGAAGCCGATGGCGGCCGAGACGCCAATCGCCTGCCACGGATTGTCGTGCACGTAATCGTCGGTCACGCGCGCGGCGGCCTTGGCGCTGTCGAGCGCTTCGTCCTGGAGCTCACCCAACCGGAGCTTTGCGGTGCGCAACTTCGCTTCGACCTGTGAGCGCAGATCGGTGGCCTTGTCGCCGGTCTCCCTGGCGGCCTGCTTGAGCAGCGATTCCGCTTCCACGAGCACGTCGGAGAAATCCTTGACCAGTGCCTCGCGGCTTCGTTCGAATTTTGCGGCAGTCATTTCGATCTCCATACGGAGTAGGGGGTGGCGGCGCGGGTCCTCGCGCCGATTCGCGTATTATGTACCATCGCCGCGCGGCCGCAATCGGCCGGCGCCCTACATTGTCGGCGGATCACCATGCCAATGCTCAAGCTCCCCGCTCTTGACCCCGCCGCCGTGCCCGAAGTGCGCCGTGTCGGCTATCCCGAACCGTTCCGCTCGCGCATGGGCGATCGGGTCAAGCGGCGGTTGGGTGACGCCTGCGCGCTGACCCAGTTCGGCGTCAATCTCGTGACGCTGGCCCCCGGCGGCCAATCGGCACTGCGCCACTGGCACACGCTCGAGGACGAGTTCGTCTACGTGCTCGGCGGCGAGGTCGTGCTCGTCACGGACGCGGGCGAGCAGGTGCTTACCGCAGGGATGTGTTGCGGCTATCCGGCGGGCAGCCGCGATGCCCATCACTTCATCAATCGCAGCGCGGCGCCGGCGCACTATCTCGAAATCGGCACCCGGGTAAAGGGCGATATGTCGCTCTACCCGGACGACGATCTCATGTGGCGCGACGATGGCGACGGCAAGTATGCGGCGCACAAGGAC
>VBCL01000079.1:7875-8396 GCA_005888865.1 Betaproteobacteria bacterium
ACCTGGAACCAACACAGGGAGATCGAACGATGAGTGACACTCAAGCCCCGGGTCCTGCCCAATCGCTGATCACTGCCACCCTGCTGGTGTATGGCCTGTTCGGACTGGCGGCAGTGATCGCGATTCTCTCGCACGGGTTTCCACCATTCGCGCCGCTCGGTGGTCTGGCCGGCATCGCGGCGATCATCGTCGCGTATGTGAAGCGCGACGATGCGACGGGAACCTGGCTCGCGTCGCACTATCGCTGGCTGATCCGGACGTTCTGGTTTTCGCTGCTGTGGGGGCTCGTCGGCCTCCTGCTGTTTCTCGCACTCGCGCTCGTGGTCATCGGATTCATCAACGGACCCGCAGTCTGGATCGCCACCTCGATCTGGGTACTGTATCGGCTGATACGAGGCTATCTTCTGTTCAAGGACAACAAGCCCGTGCCGGGGATGTAGCGGCGCGAGCCCGCGGCGAGGGGCCCCACGCGCAGCGTGGGGATCGCGCGATGGCGAGTCGACGCTGGCGGCCGACGCGCG
>VBCL01000080.1 GCA_005888865.1 Betaproteobacteria bacterium
TCATCGGCACGGTGGCGTCGGCCGCGTCTGCGGCCCGCTGTCGCAACCGGTCGTGCAATCCAGGCCCGCCCGCTGCAAGCTCCGCGTGCACCGGGGCGAGGACATCGAGCATCGTTTTCTGACCGACGTCGGAGCGCCCGATCTTCTTGACCGCCGCGATCGCCACGCCGACCGCGCGCACCACCTCGTCGTGGCTCGGCACGGCAGAGAGCTCCTTGCCCAGCGTCGTAAAGAGCGTTCCATACAGGGGGCCGGAGGCACCACCGACCTTCATCACCAGCGTCATGCCGACCGTCTTCAGAGCATCGGGCAACGGCTTCCCCGCGAGCTCGTCGAGCTGGCTCGAAACCGCCGCCGCGCCGCGTTTCATGTTCAAGCCGTGATCACCGTCGCCGATGGCCTGGTCGAGCGCGGTGAGCTCGTCGGCGTGTGCGATCACCGCGCCGGTCACCGCCTCGATCAATTTTCTCTGCAGGCTCGCGTCCATGTCGGGTCCTCACTGCAACCGCAGGCGCTCGCCGCTCGCGGCGAAGAACAAGGGCGCCGTGACAACGATGTCCACCGCGTCGCCGACGGCGAGACCCGCGTTGCGATCGCAGAGCGTCACCACCAGCGTCTCGGCGATCATCACGTGCAGGTGGTTCTGATCGCCGAGGTGCTCGATCCACTTCACCCGGCCGGTGGCGTTGCCGTTCGCACTCTTGCGGATGCGCAGGTGCTCGGTGCGCACGCCGATGGTGGCAGTGTCCGGCGGGGCGACGACGTCGGGACAAACGCTCCGCGGAACGAGATTGATCGCCGGGCTGCCCAGCCGCGCGGCGACGTAGGCATTGACCGGATCCGCATAGATTTCACGCGGCGTCCCGATCTGCACCAGCCGGCCCGCTTCGAGCACGCCGATGTGCGTGGCCATCGTCATCGCCTCGGTCTGGTCGTGCGTGACGTAGAGAATCGTCGTGCCGAGCTCGCGCTGAATGCGCTTGAGCTCCACGCGAAGCTCGGCGCGGAGCTTTGCGTCGAGCGACGACAGCGGCTCGTCCATCAGGTAGATCGACGGGCGGCGCACCAGCGCGCGGCCGATCGCCACGCGCTGCATCTGTCCCCCGGAAAGCTGGGTGGCGCGGTTGGAGAGCTTGTCCTCGATGTGCAGGAGTCGCGCGATTTCACCGACCCGCGCGCGGATCCACTCTTCGGACTCGCGACGCGCCGGCGAGCGCAGTGGAAAGGCGAGATTGTCGTAGACGGTGAGGTGGGGGTAGAGCGAGTACTGCTGGAACACGAAGGCGGTGTCGCGCGCCGCTGGCAGCTCGCGCGTCACGTCGCGTCCGGCGAGGCGCACGCTGCCGGCATCGGGCTGCTCGAGCCCGGCGACGAGGCGCAGCGTCGTCGTCTTGCCGGCGCCGGTCGGCCCGAGCAGCACCAGGAATTCGCCGTCGCCGACCGTGAGGCCGAGATCGGCAACGGCGACCGTCGAGCCGAAATGCTTGGTGACGCCGGAGAGGACGAGCTTAGCCATGCGTACTCTCATCATGCAACGCGGTGCGCAGAGCGCGGCCGGACGCGCGGTCGAACAGCGACAGGAGCCCCGGCTGGAACGACAGGCCTGTGTGCTCTCCGGGCTGCACGTGAATGCTCGCCGGGATGCGCGCCTTCACGCTCGCGCCTGCCGTCATACTGAGCGTGACGATCTGCGTCGTCCCCAGGTACTCGGCGTCGATGACTTCCGCGCGCAGCGACGAGTCATCCGACAGCTCGATGTGCTCGGGGCGCACCCCAAGCACGAGCTCGGCGTCTTCTGTGCCTTCGCGGATCTCCGGCAGCGCGATGTCGACGTTGTTCACGCGCACGGTCCGGTCGCCGGGAGCCACACGGCCGGGAAACGGCAGGAAGTTCATCGGGGGAGAGCCGATGAAATCCGCAACGAAGAGCGATGCGGGCCGATCGTAGATGTCCTGCGGAGTGCCGAGCTGCTCGACCATTCCCTGGTTCATCAAGGCGATGGTATCGGCCATCGCCATCGCCTCGAGCTGGTCGTGCGTGACATAGACCGTGGTCGCCTTCAGGCGGTCATGCAACGCCCGCAGCTCGCCGCACATCACGTCGCGGAACTCCGCGTCGAGAGCGCCCAACGGCTCGTCGAGCAGAAAAGCGAGGGGCTCGCGGACGATGGCGCGGCCCAGGGCCACGCGCTGGCGGTCGCCGCTGGACAGCCCCGAGACCGAGCGGTCCAGGAGATGCGTGATGCGCAGGATGCGCGCGGCTTCGTCGACCCGGCGGTTGACGTCGTCGCGCAGCATCGCCTGCGACCGGAGAGGGTAGGCGATGTTGGTTCGCACGTTCATGTGGGGATAGAGCGCGAACAACTGAAACACGAACGCGATGTCGCGCTGCGAGGCACGCTTGAACGTCACGTCCTCGCCGCCCAGCAGGATCCTGCCGGAGGTGGGCAGCTCGAGGCCGGCGATCATCCGCAGCGTCGTCGTCTTGCCGCAGCCGGAGGGCCCGAGGAGGCAGAAGAAATCTCCGTCCGGGACGATGAACGTCGAATCGCGCACCGCGGTGAACGCCGCGAACGACTTGTGCAGGTTCTCGACCCGGATCTCGGCCATTGCGTTACTCGGGAAATTTCGACACGACCATGAACAGCGCCGTGCCGGCCAGCGTCGTAAGAAACGACCACGTATAGAGGACGAGCCAGAACGGCTGGAGCAGCATGAGCACGCCGAGGGCGATGACACCGGTCGCGACCCATTCCATGGGGCTGCGGCGCAACCATCGCGGCCAGGCTCGTTGCGCTCGCGTGGCTTCGACCCTCATTTGCGCAGCGCCCCGAACGTGATGCCGCGCAGCAGGTGCTTGCGCAGCAGGACCGTGAAAACGAGGATCGGCAGCAGGAACAGGGTCGATCCCGCCGCGACCGCCGGCCAGTCCTGGCCGCCCTCGCCGATGATGATCGGGATGAACGGCGGCGCGGTCTGCGCCTCGCCCGACGTCAGGAGGACCGCGAAAGCGTACTCGTTCCACGCAAAGATCAGGCAGAAGATCGCCGTGGCGACGATGCCCGTCGTCGCCTGCGGCAGCACCACCTTGAAGAACGCCTGCAGCCGCGTGTAGCCGTCGATCAACGCCGCTTCCTCGTATTCGCGCGGGATCTCATCGATGAATCCCTTGAGCAGCCAGATTGCGAGCGAGACGTTCACGGACGTATAGAGAAGAATCATTCCCAGACGGGTGTCCGAAAGGCCCACCTCGCGGTACATGAGATAGATCGGGATCGCCACCGCGATCGGCGGCATCATCCGCGTGGACAGGATGAAGAACAGCAGATCGTCCTTGCCCGGCACCCTGAACCTCGAAAACGCGTAGGCCGCGGTCACGCCGAGAACGACCGACAACGCGGTCGAGCCGAAGGCGATGATGAGCGAATTGATGAAGCGTGGCGGGAAATTGGAGGAGCCCACGACGACCATGTTGTTGCCGCGCGCATGCGCGTCGCAAACGCCGGCGACGGGTGGTAGCTGCGCGATGTATTCCGGCGTTTGCCGCGATCGCGTCGTGAACAGATTGCAGTACCCTTCGGTCGATGGGGTGAATACGAGCTTGGGCGGGTAAGCGATCGAATCCGGGCCCGACTTGAATCCCGTCAGAAAAATCCAGGCCAGCGGCGCCATCGTAAGCACCGCGTACAGAACCACCAGCACCCCCGCGACCCGCTTGTAGAGCGGGGAGGGCTCGACGACCGAATGCGCGTGGCTGATGCCGGGCACGATGGCTCGCCTACCGATTTTTCACGCGGTTCAGCGCCTTGACGTAGATATTCGCCAGGCCGAAGACGGTCACGAAAAGGATGATCGCGAACGCCGACGAATAGCCGGTGCGCCATTTTTCGAAGGCTTCGCGCTTGAGCGTGATCGACGCCAGCTCAGTGGTCGAGCCGGGTCCTCCCGAGGTCAGCAGGTTGACCATGTCGAACATCTTGAAATTCTCTATCCCGCGAAACAGCACGGCCAGCATGATGAATGGCAACGCCATCGGCAGCGTGATCGACCAGAACTGCCGCCACTTCGACGCCCGATCGACTTCGGCGGCTTCATAGATGTATTCCGGGATCGAGCGCAGCCCGGCGAGGCAAATGAGCATGACGTACGGAGTCCACATCCACGTGTCGACGATGATGATCGACCATGGCGCCAGCTTGACCGAGCCGATCATCTCGAATGACGAGGGTGGAATGCCGGTGAAGAACGCCACGGCGTAGTTGAACAAGCCGATCTGCGGCTGGTAGAGGAACGCCCAGAAATTGCCGACCACGGCGGGCGACAGCATCATGGGAATCAGAATCACCGTGGTCCAGAATCCATGGCCGCGAAACCGACGGTCGATGAGGTAGGCGAGCATGAACCCCAGGAGCGTTTGCAGCAGGATCGTCCAGAACAGGAAGTGCGCCGTGGCCTGCATGGCCGCCCAAACGTCGGGATCGGTCAGCACCGAGACGTAGTTGTCGATGCCTACGCCCAAGACCGCCGCATTGGGCCGATTGGCCCGGTAATTCGTGAACGAGAGCCGAATCGTCCACAGCAGCGGAAAGATGTTGATCGCGAGCAGGAGCGCGATGGTCGGCGTGATGAACAGCCACGCCAGCGCACGGTCGGAGAGGCCACGGACACGGCGCGCCAGCGGCGCGGGCGTGCGCCGCGCGGCGTTCTCCAGCACGGCTTTCGGGTCGAGCGCGGTCATCATCCGGGAATTCTAGCTACAGCTATCACGATACCCCCGGAGGAGTCCCCCGGGGATAGCGCAACGCGAGGCAACGAATCTCCGCTATTTGAGCTTGCCTTCCTCCTTGAAGACTTTCGTCCAGTCGGTGACGAGCAGGTCCAGTGCCTCCTTCGCCGTGCCCTTGTCGGCGACGACGTAGTCATGGACGCGCTTCTGCATGGCGAGCAGCAGCTGCGCGTACGATGGTTCCGCCCAGAAATCGTCGACCATGTCCATCGACTCGAGGAACTCCTTGGCGAAGGGCGCGCTCTTCACGAAGCCTGGGTCCTGCAGAACCGACTTCAGGCACGAGTAGCCGCCGAGCGACCACCATTTCTTCTGGACATCGGACGAGGCGAACCACTTGATGTATTGCAGGGCTTCGTTGCGGTTGGACGAAGCCGCCACGACCGAGATGCCCTGGCCGCCCAGTTGGACGCCCTTGGTCTTCTCCGACGGATTGATGAAAAAGCCGATCTTCTCACCGCCGACGTTCGGGTCCTTGTACAACCCCGGAAAGAACGCGAACCAGTTCATCATCATCGCGACCTGACCGGACTTGAACGCGTCGAGTCCTTCCTGCATGTAGGCGTTGGTCAGTCCGGGCGACGTACAGCACTTGTAGAGGGACTTGTAGAACTCCAGTCCCTTGACCGCGTCGGGTGAATTGACGAAGCCGCTCATGGCATACGGCTTCTTCGGGTCGTCGTACTTGAAGCCGAAGGGGTAGAGCACGTTGGTCACGCCCATCGTGATGCCTTCCGAGCCACGCTCGGTGAAGATGTAGGCGCCGTAGACTTTCTTGCCGTCGATGGTCCGGTTCTGGAAGAACTCGGCGACCTGCTTGAATTCGTCCCAGGTCTTGGGTGGCGCGAGATCGCGCTTGTACTTGGTTTTGAACTCGGCTTTGATTTCCGGCCGGTTGAACCAGTCCTTGCGATAGGTCCAGCCGACGGAGTCACCCATCGCCGGCAGCGCCCAGTAGTTTGGCGTGTTCTTCGGCCACTCCGAATAGCCAAGGACGGTCGCCGGCATGAAGTCGGTCATCTTGATGCCTTCCTTGGCGAAGAAGTCGTTCAGCTTGACGTATTGCCCGTTCTCCGCCGCGCCGCCAATCCACTGGCTGTCACCGATCATGAGATCGCACAGCTTGCCCTTGGAATTGAGCTCGTTCAAAAACCGATCCGCAAAATTTGGCCACGGCACGAACTCGAATTTCATCTGGATGCCGGTCTTGGTCGTGAAGTCTTTCGACAACTCGACCAGGGCATTGGCGGGATCCCACGCCGCCCAGCACAGCGTGAGCGACTTGGTTTGCGCCTGTGCTGCCGAGGCGAAAGCCAGCGTCGCCGAAAGCGCGACAACGCCGGCGCGTGCAACGAATTTCCTCATGATCAACTCCTCCTGGTGATGGCATTTCTCAACGTCGGCCGGGGCGGGCGCCAGCAGGCCGGCACGTCCTCGACGCCGGCGTCCACGCCGGCATGTTTCGTAAAACGTGTTTAGTGTCCTGCCAATCGCTAAACATTTCAAGCCCCGCACAAACAATTTTTCATGCTGCAGTGCAGCGTAAGCCACGTCATCCGGTCCGAAGCAGCGCTGTTTAGTAATCAGGCATTTGTTGGGGCATTCGACGTCGTTTCCAGGCGGCTGGCCCTGCGAGCGGTCCTGCGCGCCGCGAGGCTTGGTCCGCGGGCTGGCTCGCCGGCGACGCGTTGCCACACCGAGATCGCCCGCCCCAGTGCGCGCCTGCGCCGTCTTCGTGCGCCGGATTCCGCGGCCGGCCGAATGGCGATCGAGGCGCCTACTCCTCCAGCGCGAGCAGGCAGGCGTCGTGCTCGCTCATCTGTGCGCCTTCGGAGAGAAGACGCCCAGTTCCCGAGGAGCGAATTTTTTCTTCAGCAGCACCTACAACCGGCTTCGCGCGCGCCTCGTTGGGTTGGCGCGAGGTGCGCTTCGCCCCGAACGTCGAGTCTTCGAACCCCGCGAGCCGGGGCAGGGCCCGCTCGACACCCGAGCGCCGCCACCGGTCGCGTCGTCGACGCGATCCTCACCCCTTGTACTTCTCCACAACTCCAGCAGGTCGGACTTTGGCC
>VBCL01000547.1 GCA_005888865.1 Betaproteobacteria bacterium
GCGGCGGCGCACCTCCTCTGGGGAACCACACAGGACCGCTTCCTGGTGGAGCGCGCGGTCCGGGAGTACAAGCGCGCGCTCGCGTTGAATCCGAACCTGGACGACGTGCACCAGCACCTCGGGACGTTGTACCTGCACGTCGGTCTCTTGGATCAGGCAGTGGCCGAGTTCCAGAAGGCCCTCGAGCTGCAGCCGGGCGACCACAACGCGGTCCGGCGAATCGGGATCACGCTCATCTACCGCGGACAATACGAGGAGGGTCTGAGAACGTTTCGCCAGGCGCCGCCGCAATCGAACGCGTCGCTCTGGCACTACCAGGTGGCGTGGGCGCTTCTCTACTTGGGAAGGGACCAGGAGGCACGAACGCTGATGGACGACTACCTGCGTGCCCACCCGGACGATCGAGGAGGCGTCGTCAGCAGCACACGCGCCATCTGGTTTGCCAAGGTCGGGGACGCGCGCAGCGCCGAGGCGGACATCCTTGCCGCGCAGGCGAAGGGCAAAGGGTTCATCCACTTCCACCATTCGGCGTACAACATCGCGTCTGCCTACGCGCTGCTGGGTCGAGCGGAACGTGCCGTCCATTGGCTGCGCATCGCGGCCGAGACCGGCTGGCCGTGCTACCCCTACTTCGCGAACGACCCGAATCTAGAGAAGCTCCACGGCGACGACGCGTACGAGAAGCTGATGCAACAGCTGAAAGCCCAGTGGCAAACGTATCAGCTCACCCTATACCCCCCTGCGCGGCGGAGTGAAGTCCGCAGCCGCCGCAGGCGTGACATGCCGGCGGCGAGCCGCCGTCTCCTGAAAGGCAGATCTCGCATGCGCTCGCATCCGCACCGCGCTTACCAAGCCGGTCACGCCCGATTGAATCGCACGTTGGAGCGTCTTGCGGCGCTTCCGTGGTTTCCGAGGTTGCGCTCGATGCCGTCCGAGGACGGGCAGTAGAATTCCTCTTGGCCGAATCGGGACCAAGGGGTCTGAGCTCCAAATCCTGTCTCCCGACTTCCGATGAATTCCGGCCGCGCCGACTCGTACCCAGCTCGAGGTCGACACCCCTCGGGATCGTCGTCAGGAGCTGTCTCCAAACTGTCTCCAAAACTGCGGCGCATTGGCGAGTACTCGCGAGGACGGGGGAGGAGATCGAGCGTCCACTCATCCTCTTGTTCTGACGGGCGAAACGACGAATTGGCGTGCGTCGTCGCCTACTTACGTTTGTTCAGCGGTTTCGGGTTCGATTCCCATGCGCTACCGCCATTACGTTGCTGATCTACCTCCCGTTTTCTTCTGACGCAGTGCTGCTCTATCTCTCCCCGCTTCTCTCCCCGGACGTCGAGCTCGAGCAACCGGATCGCGCTCTCCTTCGCGGCGGGGCTGAGGTGCATGTACCGCTGCGTGGTGGTCAGGCTGACGTGCCCGGCGAGCTCCTGGATCGCCTTCGTCGTCGCCCCCCGGATGGCCAGGCGCGAGCAGAAGGTGTGCCGCAGGATGTGAAGCCGGCCGGTGATCGACAGCCCTGCCCTGCGCTCCGCACGCCGGATCCAGCTCGGTCCGCGGTGCTCTTGTCGTCGCTGTAGAGCACGCGCGGGCCCTTCAGATGGCGATGCGCCTTCAACGCGGCCGTGAGCCTCGACGTCATGTTGACGATAGCTCCTCACGGACGTCATTCGTCTCCCTGCGAGGGCAAACGCGAAACGTGACCGGATGGGGACATTGCTCCGCTTCGGCGCCAACCGTCGTAGATGCTCCACCGCACTGCGTCGGTCACCGATTGTCCTGGCGGCACCCCGGCATTCGTATGGACATCCAGATGTCTTGATCGCCGAGGCCGCCTGGACGATTCGAGTCGAACAACAGCGTTCGCCCGCTGCGCGACAGGTTCGGCCGCACGTCGTTGACGGCTGTGTTCACCGGCGGTCCGACGTTCTCGGGCGTGGACCAGGGCTCGTGGGCATTCCTGCGCGTCGAAACCCAGATATCACCGAAGCCGAAGCCACCTGGGCGATTCGACCAGAACAGGATTTCCCTTCCGTCGGTACGGACGGACGGGGATGCGTCGTTCGCTGGCGAGTTGAGCACGTCGACGCGAACCGCGGGACCGAGGGTCTCGCCGTTACGCGTGATGGGTACGGTCCAGATGTCCTGATTGTTCAAATCGAGTCCTCGACTGAAGTACAGAGCGGCTGCGTCTGCAGGAACGTGTCCACTTCGCTCCAGGTAGAAATCAGCGCTTTGTATGTAGTCCGGGACGAATTCGCTTTCCTTCGTGTTGACGTCAGGACCCAGGTTCGTCGGCGGTTGCCACCCGAAGTCATCGTTCGGGTTGTCGCGGCGCGACATCCAGATGTCGACGCCGCCGTGCCCACCGGGACGGGAGCTATGAAAAAACAGCAAGTGGCCGTCCGTGGAAAGCGACGGTCCCCCGTCCTCGGCGGCACTGTTGACGACTGCCAAATCGAAGGGCTCCTCCCAGGGACAATCGGCACAGTCACGCTGGGAAACCCAGATGTCGGTAAGGCCCTTCCCGCCCGGCTGCCGCCTGGACACGAAGTAGAGACTGAGTCCGTCGGGTGAGAGCGTCGCGGCTGAATCAAAGGACGAGGAGTTGACCGGCGGTCCCAGATTCACCGGTTCCGACCACGCGGAAGTGCAGTTGGGCTGGTCAGACTCGGCTTTGGAAGCGACGAGCAAGGCGAGCGTGACTAGCAAGAGGACTCGGCATCTGGACAGAGCCACGAGAGCGAGAACGTTTCTCATCGTCATTGGAGCTCCTCTCCTACTGACAGATGTTGTTGACGCAGTTGCCGGAAGCGCAGTCGAAACCGCTGAAGCAATGCTGACCAGCCTGGCACCGCGGGCAGTCGGCACCGCCGCAATCGGGGGCGCTCTCGTCATAGTCCGGCGCCCCGTCTTCGCAGTGACTGTGGCAGTAATTGTCTGCGAAGCAGCCGTAGCCGTATGGGCAGCCGTCCGTGCACTCCATCAGCACGCAATCGGGATCCTCGTAATCGACGAGGCCGTCACAGTCATCGTCGACGCCATTGGAACACTGCTCCGGAATTGGCACACAGGTTGACTG
>VBCL01000081.1 GCA_005888865.1 Betaproteobacteria bacterium
ACAGGCGGATGTTGCGGCAGTCGTCCTCGCCGAAAGCGCTTTCCGCCAGCAGCCGCGTGTAGAACGTCGGAACGCCCATCATCACGGTCGCATGCGGCAACAGTTCGATCACCTGCTTGGCATCGAACCTGGGCAGCCAGAGCATCCGGCTGCCCGAAAGCATCACGCAGTGACACGCCACGAACAGCCCGTGCACGTGATAGATCGGCAGCGCATGGAGCAGCACATCGCCGCGCGTGAATCCCCACTGCTCGACCAGCGTCAGCGCGTTGCTCGCGAGATTGCGGTGCGAGAGCATGGCGCCCTTGGAGCGCCCGGTCGTCCCGGACGTATAAACAATGGCGGCGAGATCGTTCGGGCGCGAGACCACGGTTTCGAACGTGCCCGGTCGACCCGCGGCGCGGTCGAGCAGGGTCCCCGCAGAGCCGTCCAGCGTGAGCACGGTCGCTTGCGGCCGCAGGGGTGCGAGGGATTCCGCGGCGTCGGGCCGGCAGACGATGACCGACGGCTCGGCGTCGGCGAAGAAATACGCGAGCTCGCCTTTCTGATAACCGCTGTTGAGCGGCAGGTAGACCAGCCCCGCGCGCAGGCAGGCGAGATAGAGCGCCAGCGCCTGCCAGCATTTGTCGACTTGTGCCGCCACCCTGTCACCCGGTTTGCACCCGGCGTTGGCGAGCGCGTGCGCGATCCGCCCCGACATGGCGTCGAGATCGTCGTAGTGAATCACCGGGCCGCCCGGGATGAGCACGCAGGGCTGCTCCGCATCCTCCCGGAAATGGTCGTACAGCAGCGCGTAGAGGTTGGCGTTCATGGGCGGGCCCGTGGGCTACAATTGTACGGATTCCGAAGCTTCCGCGTTCCTGCCCGATGGATCTACCCGAAACGATGCGCCAGGTCGTGGCTCGCGAGCCCGGACCCCCCGAGGTGCTGGGCGTCAAACAGGCGCCGGTGCCGCAGCCGCGCCGCGGCGAGGCTCTGATTCAGGTCGCTTACGCAGGGGTCAACCGCCCCGACTGCCTGCAGCGCGCGGGCGGTTATCCGCCTCCGCCGGACGCATCGCCGGTCATCGGACTCGAGGTTGCCGGCACGATCACGGCGCTCGGCGAGAGCGTTGACGGATGGCGCGTTGGCGAGCGGGTGTGCGCGCTCACACCCGGCGGCGGCTACGCGGAATATTGCACGGCGCCGGCCGCGCATTGCCTGCCGGTGCCGGGTGGGTTGTCACTGCTCGAGGCGGCGAGCCTGCCCGAAAACTACTTCACGGTCTGGCATAACGTGTTCGAGCGCGGGGCGCTGCGACAAGGCGAGACGCTGCTGGTGCACGGCGGATCGAGCGGCATCGGGCTCGCCGCGATCCAGCTCGCCAAGGCATTCGGGGCCAAGGTGATCACGACCGTCGGCAGCGCCGACAAGGCCGCGTATTGCCGTGACAGGGGCGCCGATCACGCGCTCAACTATCGCGAGCAGGACTTCGTGGCCGAGGTCGCGAACATCACCGCCAAGCGCGGCGTCGACGTCGTGCTCGACATGGTCGGCGGCGACTACATCGAAAAGAATCTCAGGTGCCTGGCCATCGAGGGGCGGATGGTCTTCATCGGTTTCCAGCGGGGCACCCGGGCCGAGGTTGACTGGCGGTTCATCATGGTCAAGCGCCAGACGATCACCGGCTCGACCATGCGCGCGAGCCCCTCGGAGCGCAAGGCAGCAATCGCGAAAGCGCTACGCGAGCACGTCTGGCCCTTGTTCGAGCAAGGCCGGCTCAAGCCCGCGATCTACCGCGTGTTCCCGCTCCAAGACGCCGCCGCGGCGCACGCGCTCATGGAATCGTCGCAGCACATGGGCAAGATCATGCTCGCGGTGCGGCCGGAGTAGCGCAAGGCGTCGGAAGTCTTTCGGGCGTTATATCAGACCCGCGCCGCGCGCCCACTTGTACTTGGCGGCGAGCACCGCGACCGGGGTCTCCGTCGTATATGGGTACGCCGGAATGCCATGATCGAACAGGTATTCGGAGGCCTCCTCGACTTCCACGTCACCCGCCAGCGAAGCGACGATCGGCTTGTGGATGCCCTTGGCGCGCATTTCGTCGACCACCTCCACCATGGCTTTGGCGAACACCATCGGCGGGGTGATGATCGTGTGCCAGTAGCCGAGGATCAGCGCGTGGATGCGCTCGTCGGAAAGCCCGAGCCGCACCGTCTCCTGATAAGTCTTCGGTGGCTGGCCGCCCGTGATGTCGACGGGATTGCCCGCGGCACCGAAGGGAGGAATGAACTTGCGGAACGCCGCGTCCAGATCCGGCGGCATCGGCATCAGCGTGAGACCGTTGTCGACGCAGGCGTCGGAGAGGAGCACGCCCGACCCGCCGGCGCCGGTGATGATGACGACATTCTCCCCTTTAGGCGTGGCCAGGACCGGGATCGCGCGCGCGTATTCGAGGAGATCCCGCAAACCCATCGCGCGAATGACACCGGACTGCCTGAGCACGTCGTCGTAGATCTTGTCGTTGCCTGCCAGCGCGGCGGTGTGCGAGGCTGCGGCGCGCGCGCCCCTCGCGGTGCGGCCGGCCTTCAGGACGACGACCGGTTTCTTCTTCGAGACTCGCCTGGCCACTTCGGCGAACGCGCGGCCGTCCTTCAAATCCTCGAAGTGCTGCGCGACGATCTTGGTGTTGTCGTCCTGCTCGAAGAAGGTGAGCAGATCGTCTTCGTCGATGTCGGACTTGTTGCCCAGACCCACGATCGCCGACACACCCATCTTGGCCGAGCGCGAGAAGCCGATGATCGCCATGCCGATGCCGCCCGACTGTGAGGACAGCGCGGCCCCGCCCTTGATGTCGTAGGCCGTGCAGAAGGTCGCGCACAGGTTCTTCCACGTGTAGTAGAAGCCGTAGATGTTCGGCCCCATCAGGCGCACGCCGTATTTGTGGCCGATTTCCTGAATCTCCTTCTGCCCCGCAACATTGCCTGTCTCCGAGAACCCGGAGGGAATGAGCACCGCACCGGGAATCTTCTTCTCGCCGACCTCGACGAGTGCCTGCGCCACGAACTTGGCCGGGATCGCGAAGACCGCCACGTCGATCTCTCCCGGCACGTCCTTGACGCTCTTGTATGACTTGCGCCCCATGATCTCTGCGGCGGACGGATTGATCGGATAGATCTCTCCTTGGTAGCCGCCGTTGATCAGATTTTTCATCACCGAGTTGCCGATCTTCCCGTCTTCGGACGAGGCGCCGATGACGGCGACGGCGCCGGGCTTCATGATGCGGTTCATATCGCGCACGATGTCCTGGTGGCTCGGCCGGTACCGCGCCGGCTCCGGATTCCAGTCGCAGACGATGCGCACGTCGGCCGCCGTCGCACCCTTCGGCGTGGCGAACACCGGGTTCAAGTCCATCTCGGAGATTTCCGGAAAGTCCGAGATGAGCTGCGAGACATTCTGGATGATCGCCGACAGCGCGCTGCGATCGACCGGGTCGGCGCCGCGGACGCCCTTGAGGATTGGAGCGGCGGCGATGCCATCGAGCATCGATAAGGCGTCGTCCTTCGAGGCCGGTGCGAGGCGGAAGGTAATGTCCTTCAACACTTCGACGAGTACCCCGCCGAGGCCGAACGCGACCAGCTTGCCGAACGACGGATCGGTGACTGCGCCGACGATAACTTCCTGCCCTCCGGCCAACATCTGCTGTACCTGCACGCCGAGAATCGTTGCTTTCGCGTTATAGCGCTTCGCGTTGGCGACGATCGTGTCGTAGCCCTTCTGAGCTTCCTCCGCGCTCCTGATGCCGACCAGCACGCCGCCGGCCTCGGTCTTGTGCAGGATCTCCGGAGAAACGATTTTCAGCACGACGGGAAACCCCATGCCCGCGGCAAGCTTGGCGGCGTCAGCGGCCGAAGTCGCTACGCCTTCCTTCGGCACCGGGATGCCGTACGCTTCGCAGACGAGCTTGCCTTCGGGGGCCGTCAACGCGGTTCGCCCTTCCGCCTTGGTCTTGTCGAGAACCTGACGCACCGCCGTCTTGTTGGCTGCCATTTCTGCTTCCTTTCGGATTTCACGGGCGACGGAGCGTCGCCACGGGATAACGATTGTTCAGATCGCCTTGTCGGCGCGCAGTGCAGCGATCTCGTCCTTGCTGTAGCCGAGTTCGGACAGGACCTCGTCGGTGTGTTCGCCGAGCAACGGCGAGCGGAGCACCTCGGTCGGGCTGTCGGACATCTTGATCGGATTGCCGACCGACAGATACTTGCCGCGCTTCGGGTGATCGACTTCGACCACGGTGCCGGTCTTGCGCAACGACGGTTCCTCGGCGAGCTCCTTCATCGAAAGGATCGGGCCGCAGGGAATGTCGTGTTTGTTGAGCAGGTCCATCGCTTCGAACTTGTCCTTTGTCTTGGTCCATTCCTCGATTTCGCCGAAGATCTCCATCAGGTGCGGAAGCCGCGCCTTCGGCGTTGCGTACCGTGGATCGGTCAACCATTCTTCGCGGCCGATCACCTTGCAGATGTCCTCCCAGACTGGAGCCTGCGTGATGAAGTAGATGTACGCGTTGGGGTCCGTCTCCCAGCCCTTGCACTTGAGGATCCAGCCCGGCTGCCCTCCTCCCGACGCATTGCCCGCGCGCGGTACCGCATCGCCGAACTTGCCGTTGGGATACTGCGGGTACTCTTCCATAACGTGCGTGCGGTCGAGCCGCTGCTGATCCCTGAGCTTCACGCGGCAGAGGTTGAGGACACCGTCCTGCATCGCCGCCAGAACCTTCTGACCGCGACCGGTCGTATTGCGCTGGTAGAGCGCGGCGACGATACCGAGCGCGAGATGCAGCCCGGTTCCGGAATCGCCGATCTGAGCGCCGGTGACCATCGGCGGGCCGTCGTCGAACCCCGTCGTTGACGCGGATCCGCCGGCGCACTGCGCGACATTCTCGTAAACCTTGCAATCCTCGTACGGCCCGGGGCCGAACCCCTTGACCGAGGCGACGATCATGCGCGGGTTGAGCTCCTGGATGTGCTCCCAGGTGAGCCCCATCCGATCGAGTGCGCCCGGAGCGAAGTTCTCCACCAGCACGTCGCAGTGCTTGACCAGCGCTTCGAGCACTTTCTTGCCCTTCTGATGCTTGGCGTCGATCGTGATCGAGCGCTTGTTGTGGTTGAGCATCGTGAAATAGAGGCTGTCCACCCCGGGGATGTCGCGCAGCTGCCCGCGGGTGATGTCGCCTTCGCCTGCGCGCTCGACCTTGATCACGTCCGCACCGAGCCACGCCAGAAGTTGGGTGCACGTCGGTCCCGACTGCACGTGCGTGAAATCGAGGATGCGTACGCCGTCAAGTGCCTTGCTCATCAGTCTCCCCATCGATTCGGTTGCGTTACGTCAGATGCGTGGCCGCGTTGAACGTCAGCACGTCGCCCGGCAATTTGGGCTCCAACGCTGATCGCTGACGGTCGAACGCGGCCCGCCGTCATGGCTTCTTCTTGGCAGCTGGATTGAGGCTCGTGATGCGGCCGCTTTCCGTGCCCGCCTTTTCGTCGATGACCGCGTTGATCAGGGTGGGTTTGCGCGCCCGGATCGCTTCTTCCATCGCGTTACGGAGCTCCTCCGGCGTCGTGGCCAGCATACCCACGCCACCGAATGCCTCCATCAGTTTCTCGTAGCGCGCGCCCTTGACGAACACCAGGGGCGATGGATCGCGTCCACCGGTCGGATTCACTTCGTCGCCGCGGTATACGCCGTTGTTGTTCATGATCACGACGCAGACCGGCAGGTTATAGCGGCAGATCGTCTCGCATTCCATGCCGGAGAAACCGAAAGCGCTGTCGCCCTCGATCGCGATAACCTGCTCGCCGCTGACCACGGCCGCCGCGACCGAAAAGCCCATGCCGATGCCCATGACGCCCCAGGTGCCGACGTCCAGGCGCTTGCGCGGCTTGTACATGTCCACGATGCTGCGTGTGAAGTCGAGCGCGTTCGCGCCCTCGTTGACCAGGATGGCATCCGGATTCGCCTTGACGATGTCGCGCACGACGGCGAGCGCGCTGTGGAAGCTCATCGGCGTCGGATTCTTCGCCAGCGATTCGCCCATCTTCGCGACGTTCTTGGTCTTGCGCTCAGTGATCGCGTCGAGCCACTCGGCGGGCGGCTTCGGCCAGTTCGATTCCGCAGTGGCGTTGATGGCGCCGAGCATGGCCCTCACGCACGACCCGATGTCGCCGACCACCGGCGCATCGATGCGAACGTTGCTGTCCGCTTCCTGCGGCGAGATGTCGATCTGGACGAACTTCTGACCGCCCCATGCCTTGGGCGAAGCGCCGCCCCACGTCTTGCCCTTGCCGTGCGAAAGCAGCCAGTTCAGGCGCGCACCGATCACCATCACGACGTCGGCTTCCGGGAGCACGTACGAGCGCGCCGCGGAGGCCGATTGCTGGTGCGTGTCGGGTAAGAGGCCCTTGGCCATCGCCATCGGCAGATACGGGATGCCGGTCTTTTCGACCAGCGCGCGAATGTCCGCATCGGCCTGCGCGTACGCCGCGCCCTTGCCGAGAATGATGAGCGGACGCTTGGCGCTTTTGAGCAGTTCGAGCGCCCGCTGCACGGCGTCCGGCGCCGGGATCTGGCGCGGCGCCGGATCGACGACCTTGATCAGCGACTTCCTTCCCGCTTCCGCGTCGATCGTCT
>VBCL01000082.1:0-3241 GCA_005888865.1 Betaproteobacteria bacterium
GAGAATCTGCGACTTGCGCTCGACGCCTTCGCCAGGCTCGACGTCAAGGCTGCTGCCCAGGTGATCAGCAACGACGAAGCGATCGACGCCGCGTTCCTCGCCAATCTGCGGCAGTTGATCAGCTACATGATGGAGGATCCGCGCACGATCTCGCCGGCCCTGGAGATCGTGTTCATCGCCAAGTCGATCGAACGGATCGGCGACCACGCCAAGAACATCGCCGAGGACGTCGTTCATGTCGTCAAGGGCAAGGACGTCCGGCACGCGACGGCGGAGCAGATCCGCGCCGAAGTCGCCGAATGACGAAGGGAGCCGACTGATGTTGCCCGCAATCCTCGTGGTCGAAGACGAGCCGGCGATCCAGGAGCTGTTGCGCGTCAATCTCGAGGACGCCGGCTTCACGGTGCATACCGTCGCGGATGCCGAGGCTGCGCAGACGCAGATCAAGCGCGCGCTGCCGGACCTGTTGCTGCTCGACTGGATGCTCCCCGGTCAATCGGGACTGGCGTTCGCGCGAGGTTTGCGCGGCGATGCGCGCACGCGCGACCTGCCGATCATCATGGTCACCGCGCGAGGCGACGAGGCCGACCGCGTCGCCGGCCTCGAAGCGTGGGTTGACGACTATGTCACCAAGCCCTTCAGCCCGCGCGAGCTCAAGGCGCGGATCAAGGCCGTGCTTCGCCGGCGTGCGCCGGAAGCGGCCCAGGAAACGCTGGTCGTGGGATCGCTGAAGCTCGATCCCGCGACGCACCGGGTCACGGCCAACGGTGAGCCCGTCCCGCTCGGACCCACCGAATTCCGGCTTCTCAAATTCTTTCTGGCACGGCCCGAGCGCGTGCACAGCCGCGCACAGCTCCTCGACCAGGTCTGGGGCGATCACGTCTACATCGAGGAGCGCACGGTCGACGTCCACATCCGCCGGTTGCGGCTGGCGCTCCAGCCGTTCAACTGCGCACACATGCTCGAGACGGTGCGCGGTGGGGGCTATCGGCTCGCGGCACCACGCTGAGCCCACACGACGGCAACCCGTTGAGTCCAATCTGGCGCCGCGGTCTGCTCCCGCCGCTCGCGGTCGGACTCGTCGCGTTACTGGTCTGGCCGTTTGCTGGGGGTGTTGCGGCACTCGCGTTGCTCGCTGTGGGCGCATTGGCCATGGTTCTGTGGCACGTGGCGGAGCTCGACGGGCTGGCACGGTGGGCGACCGGTGCGCTGGAGGATCCGGTGCCCGAGGGCCGCGGTATCTGGGCCCTCGTCTACGATGCGCTCTACCGACGGGTGCGGCTGCGCTCGGCGCGGCAGCGCGATCTGCGCCTGGCGCTCGATCGGTTCGTGAGCGGCGCCGAGGCATTGCCCGAAGGCGTCGTGCTACTCGACGCCGCCAATCGCATCGAGTGGGCCAACCGGCGCGCGGAGGCGCATCTCGGCGTGAACCTTCGTCAGGATGCCCGCTCGCCAATCGTCAACCTCGTCCGGCAACCCGCCTTCGTCCAATACCTCGTCGGGGGTGATTTCAGCGAGCCGGTCGTCGTCGAATCGCAGCGAGAGGCCGGCACCACACTCTCCGTCCAGGTCGTGCCTTTCGGCGTCGAAGAGAAGCTTCTGATGAGCCGCGACATCACGCGGCTCGAAGCCGTCGCGCGCATGCGGCGCGACTTCATCGCCAACGTTTCGCACGAGCTCAAGACGCCGCTCACCGTGCTGACCGGCTTCCTGGAGACACTCGCCGACATGCGGCTCGAGGAGCGGCAGCGGCAGCGCTATCTCGCGCTCATGGCCGAGCAGACGCGAAATATGCAGCGGCTGGTCGACGATCTTCTCGCGCTTTCGACGCTGGAGAGCGAGGACAGCGTGCCGCACGAAGCGGAGTTCGCGATCGTGCCTCTGCTGCTGCAGGTATCGGCCGACGCGAAGGCGCTCTCCGACGGCCGGCACGAGATCACGCTCGACATCCGCGATCCGGCCAACGTGGTCGGCAGCCGCGACGAGCTCTCGAGCGCGTTCGGCAACCTCGTGAGCAACGCGGTGCGCTACACGCCCGATGGCGGTCGCATTGCGCTCGCCTGGCGGGTGAGCTCCGACGGCGGCGAATTCAGCGTCATCGACACCGGTATCGGCATCGCCAACGAGCACATTCCGCGTCTGACCGAGCGCTTCTATCGTGTCGACCGAAGCCGATCGCGCGCGACCGGCGGCACCGGATTGGGGCTCGCCATCGTCAAGCATGTGCTCATGCGCCACCAGGCGGAGCTGCTGATCGACAGCGCACCATCGCAGGGCAGCCGCTTCACCGTGCGCTTGCCGGCGCGGCGGGTGCACACGCTTGCTGAGGCGACGAGCTCGGATGCGCCCGCGGGCTCGGCGCCGATTGGATACTAAAGCCGTCCGTCGACTGGTTTTTTTCTACGGCATTTGAGAGGCTTGCGATTTGTGACATCGGTCTTAGGGAGCAATCCTGCAGAGCTTGCGAAAGTTTCGGTCCTAAGTCTCTAACCCCTCAATCATAAAATTCCACCGGAACATTTGCCGCGGTTGCTCGACTAATAAAATCGCGGCAGCTGCGGAAAAGTTTCATGCACTGTGGCGCCGGATGATTCATAATCCGCGGCACTTGGCGGGAGATGGAAGGGGAGATCTCCAACGTCGTTGCCAGGACGCTCGCGCTACGCATTCCCAGCCGCAGTTCAACCATGTGGAGTCACGTCATGCCCGATGCGATCGATCGTGATGAGGACGCGATCAATCAAGATACGATTACGAGTATTGCCCAGGAAATGCACTACCCCCTCCCGGTCGTCCGGAGGGTCTATGAAACCGAGTTCGCCCGCCTGAAGGCCGACGCGCGGGTCAAGGATTATCTTGTTCTCTTCGCTGCTCGCCGCACCCGCGACGCATTGCTGTCGGGACGCGTCTGAACGCACTTTTCGCCAAAGAAGAACAAAGCACGCAATAGCGGGTCCTTGCTGATCGGGCCCGCGGCTGTCCACGTGAGGGCAACGCGATTGCGCTTACCGTTCGCGGGCTATTACAGGTAGGCTGTCCGTATGGACGCCGAGTTGCTCGTGCTCGTGGCGAAATATGGGTACGCGGCGACTTTCGTCGGCACGCTGCTCGAGGGTGAAACCTCTCTTGTCGTCTCAGGCGTCGCTGCCTCTCGCGGCTACCTCAGCGCTCCGTGGGTGGTCGTAGCGGGTGCGGCGGGTGCGATGGTCTCGGACAACGTCTTTTTCGTCATGGGCCGGAT
>VBCL01000082.1:3258-3834 GCA_005888865.1 Betaproteobacteria bacterium
TCGCGCGGTTTCCATCGGTTGCAGCCTCGGTCGCTCGAGCGCACGCACTCGTCGATCGTTTCTCCAATACCGCAGTTATCGGCGGGCGGTTTCTCTATGGCATGCGGACCGTGGGGCCGCTCGTCATTGGCGCCGGGCACATGACCTGGCCGCGGTTCGCTCTGCTCGATTTCATCGCGACCTCGACATGGAGCCTTTCCTGGATCGTTCTCGGCTATATTGTCGGAGAGGCTGTGTATCAGCTCCTCGGGGGTATCGCCTCGATCTGGAGCTGGTCGATCGTCGCCGTTGCAATCGGAGGCACGATTGCGGCTGTCGTTCTGTATCTTCGTCGGCGCAAGGCAGCCGGCACGTCCGGCTCAAAAGACTAGCTGCCGTCTGTAACGCGCTTCGCCAACATCGTCCCGCGGCAGCGGCGCGCGCCGCAGCGGCATGCGAAGGCTTTCCGCGCACGATTGCTCAACCTGCCCTCGTAGACCAGCCCGTAGTCGTACGTCAACTCCTCGCCGGCGCGAATCGTGCGCCGCGCATGAATGAACACGCTACCGTCGTCGTACTCGATAGCTTCGCAGTTCG
>VBCL01000082.1:3917-11136 GCA_005888865.1 Betaproteobacteria bacterium
AGCTCGAACAAGAGGGTGTGGTAGGGGTCGAGAGGGTCGGTCGGCGGCAGGTCATCGGCTTCCGCCGCCGGGATGCGTGCGCCGCGGTACTCCACGATGCGCGAGCCCTTGCGAATCGTGCGCGTCGCGAACACGCCCCGACCATGCGTCGGTGAGGGGCGGACGATGTAGGGACGCGAGCTCGGGCTAGGCACGGTAAGAGCTTACAACGATTCGAGAACAGCCCGCGATTATGTCCGTTTCCGGCGCGTCTCATTTCACGCGAGCGTCATGATTCCGCCACGACGCTGCAATGTGCCTCGATTAATGTTCGGCACGATCGACGTGGAGCGCCTTCCGGCGCCAGGACGGTAACCGAGTGCTACGACGAGGCATCGATCAGCGTCTGGAGACCCATCGCAGGGAGCAGACGCCTGCGTTCGTGGATCGCCCCGCGTGAGCGGACCCGATTCCGCGCACGCGATCGATGACGAGGGTGACGGGCAATTTCGCTTCCGCGCGATCTGGATCTCCGATCTGCATCTGGGCACGACCGGCTGTCAGGCGCGCCATCTGCTCGATTTTCTTCGCCACACCGAATCCGAGTACCTCTATCTGGTCGGCGACATCATCGACGGCTGGCAGCTTCGTCGCCGATGGTACTGGCCGCAGACGCACAACGACGTCGTCCAGAAAGTCCTCCGCAAGGCCCGCAAGGGAACGCGCGTCATCTACATTCCGGGCAATCATGACGAGTTCGGACGGCACTTCCTGAAGCTTTCGTTCGGCGGCATCGAGGTCTGCGACGAAGCGACGCACGTGACCGCCGACGGGCGGCGGTTGCTCGTGCTGCACGGGGATTTGTTCGATGCCGTCGTCCAGAGGGCGCGCTGGCTGGCGATCGTCGGCGACCGCCTGCACGCCACGATCCTGCATCTCAACCGGTGGCTCAACGCGCTGCGCGCCCGGATGGGGTTCCCCTATTGGTCGTTGGCGCAATACCTGAAGCTTCGGGTCAAGAATGCCGTCAGCTACATCGTCGATTTCGAGCGCGCCGTCGCGGCGGAAGCACGGGCCCGAGGCGCACAGGGCGTGGTCTGCGGCCACATTCACAAGGCGGAGATCCGGGAGATCGACGGCATCTTGTATTGCAACGATGGCGACTGGGTCGAGAGCCTGACCGCGCTGGTGGAGGGCGTCGATGGAACCCTGCAGATACTGAGCTGGCACGACGTCGTAGCGCGGACAGCGCACATCATTTCATCCGAAGCCTACGAGGAGAGCACACTTGCGCATATTGGTGGCCACTGACGCCTGGACGCCGCAAATCAACGGCGTGGTCGTGACGTTGCAGAACACGCTGCGCGAGCTCGAGTTGGCCGGACACGCGGTCGAGGTGGTCGGGCCCGACCGCTTCGTGAGCATTCCGTGCCCGACCTATCCGGAGATCCGGCTGGCGCTCAATCCGACGCGAGGACTCGCGAAAACGCTCGCAGGATTCCTGCCGGACGCCGTGCACATCGCCACCGAGGGCCCGATCGGCCTGGCGATGCGCAAGCTCTGCGTGCGCGACAAGATCCCGTTCACCACCTCTTATCACACGCGATTTCCGGAGTACGTGCATGCGCGCACTCGGCTTCCGGTGGCGATCAGCTACGCGTGGCTGCGGCATTTCCATGCACCGGCGGAGGCGGTGATGGTCGCCACGGCAGCGATTCACGAAGATCTCGCGCGGCGGGGTTTCGCGCGCCTGGTTCGCTGGGCGCGCGGCGTCGACACCACGCTGTTTCGTCCGGGACCACCGACGCCGAATGACTGGCAACGCCCCGTGTTCATGTACGTGGGGCGTGTTGCTGTCGAGAAGAATATCGGGGCGTTTCTATCGCTCGATTTACCCGGGACCAAGGTTGTCGTGGGTGATGGGCCGCAACGCGCGGCGTTGGAGCGGCGTTACGCCGATGCGGTGTTCACCGGCGCGAAGGTGGGGGAGGAGCTCGCCGCGCATTTCCGGAGCGCCGACGTGTTCGTCTTTCCGAGCCGCACCGACACCTTCGGGCTCGTCATGCTCGAGGCCATGGCGAGCGGGACGCCGGTGGCGGCGTATCCCGTGCCCGGACCGCTCGACGTTGTTCGGCAAGGAGAAAGCGGCATGCTCGATGACGACCTGCGTGCAGCGGCGCTCGCCGCCCTCGAGCTCGACCGTGAAACCGTCCGCCGCTATGCCGTTGATTACTCGTGGCAGCGCGCGACAGCGGAATTCCTGGCCCACCTGCGTCCGGATCATGTCCGACTCCGACCTGCCTGAGAGCCCGCACAAGGGCCAACGAGGCCTGCAGCGGCTCCTCAACGCCCTCTTCTATTCGTTGTCGGGGCTGCGTCTCGCCTTCCACCATGAAAGCGCGTTTCGCCAGGAAGTCGCGCTCGCTGTTGTCCTGATCCCGCTGGCGTGCATCGTCGACGTGTCGGCCGCGGAGCGCGTCCTGCTGTTCGGCTCGGTACTGCTGGTGCTACTGGTCGAGCTTCTCAACTCGAGCGTCGAAGCGGCAGTGGACCGGATCGGTTTCGATACCCACCGGCTGTCGAAGCGCGCCAAGGACCTCGGCAGCGCGGCGGTGCTCACCGCGCTCGTGCTGCTGGCGACGACGTGGGGGTTGATCGCTTTGCCGGCGTTGATCCGCCTGGGCCAGGCGTTCGCGTTGCTGCCGCGCTAGGAGGCTGTCGTCGCATACGCGACACCCCGACAGGCTCCCAGCCCAGCCCCGTCACGAACTCGAGCAGCCGTTCGCGGTGGTGGCACCCGGATACTTAGACTCCTGCACGTTGACGTTGTCGATTGCGGCGCCCGCGTTGTCGAGCCCGCCGAGTCCGCTGACGTTGCTCACGAAGTTGATCGTGGTGCTGGTCGAGGTCGCCACGAATCGGAAATGCTTGTGTGTCCAGCCCATGTTGAATTGACTCTTCCCGGTGGTATCGAACGTACAGGTCTGCGTCACGCCAGCCACCGTTACCGTAAGCGGTTTGACGACCGGCAATCCACCGTAGTTGCCGGCCAGATAGAATGAAACCTTGTAGGTCGCGCCGGGAACGGTGTCGAACGTTTGCTCGATGCCGCCGATGCCGCCGGCAGCGATACCGACGAGATCGAGGCTGAAACTGCCATTAGAAGCCAGCCAGCCACAAGGGGGTTTGCCTTCCCAGTCGATGTTCCCTGCGCTTACGGTCCAGCCAGGAATGAGCGTGCTTCCGACGGGTATGTTGAAGGTATTCGTGCACGTCCCACTCTTGCCGCCGATCTCGAAGCTTCCGTTCTGGAACGTTGCAGCGGATGCCGCACCACAGAGCAACAGCAAAAACAGCGCTGACGCGAGCCTAATCATCCCCTCTCCCCCTGTTGGCGCCGCATCGGAATGCGATTCGCGGCGCGAAAAACTTCCGGACACCAACCCGGACCGTCCACCTGCGGAATTCGATTGCGAAAGCGCTCGCGCTAGGGGACTGACCGAACAAAGACACGAAGATTATGCTGCGATGGGCGATGCGTCTACCAATATCTCATCGCCGCGCTGAACAGGTCCTTCAAGTCGTCGCGCGAGACGTCCTTGGGCGCGTTGCGGATGACGCGCCACTGTGGCTCGGCGCCGGCCGCAAGGGCATCGATATCTTTGGCCGCGAAACCGAGATCCGACAGGCCGTTGGGGATGCCGGCGCTGCGCATCAACTCGATGACGCGCCCGGCGAGCGCTTCACCAGCCTCGCGCGCATCGTCGGGCTTGACTTCGCGCGTTTTCGCGCCGAGGCACTCCGCGGCGTGAACGTGCCGTTCCGGGCAGCACGGCGCGGTGTAGCGCCACACCGACGGGTTGTTGAGGACGACCGCCATGCCGTGCGGGACGAGCGTCTTGCCTGCTGGGTAACCCTCCAGATGAAAATCGCGCACGAGTCCGGACACTGCATAGGAAAGCCCGTGCGGCAGATGACATCCGGCGGCGTTGAACGCGATTCCGGCGAGCATCGCGGCGTACATCATCTCGGTGCGCGCTTCGACGTCGCTCGCGTCGCGGATGGCCCGCACGAGGTGTCTTCCAACGCCTTTCAAGGCTTCGGTCGCCAGGCCGTCCGAGAAAGGATTCGCACCCTGTGACACGGGCCGGGTCGCACCCCGCGCGGGGTTGAGGCGCCGCGGCCAGGGCCGCGCCGTCAGCGATTCCAGCGCGTGGCTCATGCAATCGAAGCCGCTGGCCGCGACCACGTTGCGCGGCAAGGTCGCGGTGACGTCGGGATCGATCAGCGCGACGGTCGGGATCAGTCGCCGCGAGATGATCCCCGTCTTGGCGTTGATGTCGGTCAGGTTGAAAATCGCGATCCCGGTCGTCTCCGATCCCGTGCCTGAGGTCGTGGGACAGGCGATGTGCGGCTTGAGAGCGCCCGGCACCTTCTGCCCGCCGCCGATGGGTGCGTTGACGTAGCTCATGAACTCCGCCGGATAGCTCGCGTAGAGATTCGCGGCCTTGCACGTGTCCATGACCGAGCCGCCGCCAACCGAGACGTAGCCGTCGAAGCGCCCTTCCGCGGCGAAGCGCGCGGCGGACTGGAACGACGCGGTGGTCGGTTCGACCGCGACTTCGTCGTAGACCGTCGCTTCGACCCCGGCAGTCCTGAGCGACGTAGAGACCGCAGCGACGTGCGGTGAGTGGCGCAAGGTCGCGTCGGTGAAGAGCGCCACGCGCTTCATTCCGAGCTCGCGTGCGTGCTCGCCGGCTTCGGCAAGACAGCCTGCTCCGAACGTGAACGTCGGCATGCCGACGGTGAAGGCGGCGTCGCTGTTCTCAGTCAGCGCGAAATCGGCGTGGCAGCAGGGCATGGTCGTAACCTCCAGAGAGTCTCAACACCACACTAAGACATCGGGGACGTCGAAAACTTTCTCGGCGCCCGGGTGGCTTGAAACATTTATCCCGCGTCAGACAGGATCATGTCGGAGGCTTTCTCGGCGATCATGACCACGGGAACGTTCGTGTTGCCCGATGTGAGCGTCGGCATGATGCTGCAATCGACGACGCGCAGAGCTTCGAGGTCGTGCACGCGCAGACGGTGGTCGACCACTGCCAAAGGGTCTCGCGAGCGGTCGCCCATCTTGCACGTCCCGCTGGGGTGGAAGATCGTTCCTCCGGTGTTCCTCGCGAATTCGAGCAGGTCGGCGTCGGTGCCCGCCGCCGCCCCGGGCCGATATTCGCCCTTGACATAGGGCGCGAGCGCTCGGGTAGCCGCCAGGCGCCGCGCGAGCCGGATGCCGGCGACGAGCGTCTGCCGGTCCCGCGCCGCCGAGAGGTAGTTGGGCTGCATCGCGGGCGGCTCGAACGGGTTGACGGACTTGATGCGAACGCTTCCCCGCGATTCCGGCCGCAGCTGGCACACCGAAAACGTGAAGCCCGGGAAGGTATGCGTCGGTGAGCCGGCCATGTCCGAGGACAGCGTGGCGACGTGGAATTGCACGTCCGGCGTCACCGCCGCAGGGTCCGCGCGGGCGAAGATCCCGCCCTGGTTGATGCCGACTGCCATGGGCCCGCCGCGCGTGAAGGCGTAGTCCAAGCCAATCTTGAGCGTGCCCCACCAGCTCTTGAGGGCGTCGTTGGTCGTGATCGGCTTGGTGCACTCGAAGATCACGCGGGCCTGGAGATGGTCCTGAAGATTCTCCCCGACGCCGGGCACCTCATGCACTAACGGGATGCCGAAGGACTCGAGCAGCGACCGGGGCCCGACGCCGGAGAGCTGCAGCAGTTGCGGCGTCTGCAGCGCGCCGGCGCTGAGGATGACCTCACGCTCCGCCCGCATGGTCACGTCGCCGGCGCGCCCGCGATAGGCGACGCCCACCGCGCGACGGCCCTCGAAGAGGACACGGGTTGCCTGAGCTTCGGTGGTGATCTTGAGATTTCGCCGATGGCGCGCCGGCGCGAGGTAGGCATCCGCGGTGCTGCACCGCCAGCCGTGACGGGTGCTGAGATGGTAGTAGCCGACACCTTCCTGCGTCCCCCCGTCGAAGTCGTCGTTTCGCGGGATGTCGAGCTCCACGCCCGCCGCGATGACCGCCTCGATCAGCTCGTGCTTCCGGCCAATCGGCGAGCGCCACAACGGGCCGCCGAAGCCGTGGAAGGCGGGGTCGCCCCCAGCGGCGTGCTCGAGCCGCTTGAAGTACGGTAGCACCTCGGCATAGCTCCAGCCGTCGTTGCCGAGCGCCGCCCAGCGATCGTAATCCTCGCGTTGGCCGCGGACCGAGATCAGGCCGTTGATCGAACTGGACCCGCCCAGCGTCTTGCCGCGCGGCCAGTAGATCGTGCGGCCGTTCATTTCGGACTCCGGCTCGGTATGGAAACACCAGTTGACTCGCGGATTGAACATCGTCTTGGCGTAGCCAATTGGGATGTGGATCCATGGGTACGTGTCGCGCGGGCCGGCTTCGAGCAGGAGGACGGAATGCCGGCCGTTGGCCGAGAGCCGATTGGCCAGGACGCAGCCGGCAGAGCCAGCGCCGACGATGATGTAGTCCGCCGTGAGCGCGGCCATTGGGGGGCCGGGCGGGGTGCATTCCGTCCGGGAAAGGGTCCGAAAGCGGGCAGTTTAGCGAATCGGACGCCGCATGGCGCCCACAACTTCCCTTTTTAACGGTCTTATGCAGCTCCGGTTTGACACTACGGTATGGAAATTGCTAGACTGTGCGGTTTCGTCGGAGGGGTTCCCGAGCGGTCAAAGGGAGCAGACTGTAAATCTGCCGGCTCTGCCTTCGAAGGTTCGAATCCTTCCCCCTCCACCACTCGGGAATCAGGGATCAGGCGTCAGAAATCACTATATTTTGAACGACGCGGCTGTCGTGCAAGCGACTTGCCGAGCGGGTAAGGGTGACGCGGGTGTAGCTCAATGGTAGAGCAGAAGCCTTCCAAGCTTACGACGAGGGTTCGATTCCCTTCACCCGCTCCAATGCTCAAGCGGCGGAAATGGCAGAGCTGAGTTCGGAAAGCATGGGGCCCGGAGACGACGCTTTACGAGCCCATGTAGCTCAGTGGTAGAGCACTCCCTTGGTAAGGGAGAGGTCGAGCGTTCAATCCGCTCCATGGGCACCAAAGGAAAGCGGGCGAAAGTGCACCCCTACTTTCGCCCGGTGTGGTCAGACCCGAATCGCGGGCGAAGCCCGACGATTCGGGTAGGCAAACTCTACGAATAAGCTGGAGATAGAAAATGGCCAAAGGCA
>VBCL01000032.1 GCA_005888865.1 Betaproteobacteria bacterium
CGGCATGAACCAGCGGTAGAGGCTCATCGCCTCGGCGTAGCGCCCGGCACGCGCGAGCCGGAAGAGCGTTTCGCCTTCGCGCGGGAATGCATTCGACATGCCCGAGACCCAGCCCACGGCGCCGACCATGATGCTCTCGAGGACCACGTCGTCGAGGCCGGCGAAGAGCACGAAGCGATCGCCGACCATGTTGCGAAGGTCGGTAAACCGACGCGTGTCGCCGGAAGACTCCTTGAAGCAGACGATCGTCTCGCAATCGGCGAGCGAGGCGAGGATTTCGGGCGTGACGTCGTTCTTGTAGATCGGCGGATTGTTATAGACCATCACCGGCAGGTCGGTCGCGCCGGCGACGCTGCGAAAGTGCGCGGCGGTCTCGTGCGGCTTGGACGAGTACACGAGCGCCGGCATTACCATCACGCCGTCGAGGCCGATGCGCGCGGCTTCCTTCGCCATGTCGACCGCGAATGCCGCCGTGAACTCGGCGATGCCGCTCAAGACCGGCACGCGCCCGCGCGCCACGCCCTTCGCGGCCTCCATCACCGCGATCTTCTCGTGTTTGGCGAGCGAGCAGTTCTCGCCCACGGTGCCGCAAACGATGAGACCCGACACGCCGTCCCGGATGAGACCTTCGATGACGCGCGCGGTCGCGTCGACATCGAGCGACAGGTCTTCACGAAACTGCGTCGTGACTGCCGGAAAAACGCCGTTCCAGTCAGGCTTCACTTGCGTCCTCCCATGTCGGTTGACGGTTCCGAATCGAATCCTGCGATGGAATATCACTTATCCATCGACGCGGTCAAATGGGCTATCCGGGGTTCGGGCCCCTTGCGCCTGGCCGTACTTCATCCATCGTGCGCCGCCGGTTTGTAGGCACTATCGTGAGAAAAAAGCTTGGTGGTGCTGTTGCGTGGATTCAAACCACCGACCTACTGATTACGAATCAGTGCTAATTGTCACGCCATTAGGCTGATTCCTCGAATCTTTCAGCTTGAGCAAGTAACATCTCTAGCGGCTGTTTTCGTCAACTCCGCTAGGGCTAGCGGGTGGAGATGTTACTCAGCGCAGCCGGCTTTACCTTGGCCCCCGCTGCCCGCGGATCGACGAGGCGATCTCCAGCCGATCCGCGTCGCCCTGTGAGTGTTAGGCACGCCAACGATGCTGATCGAATTATTGCGGACCACAGTCTGATTTTTGCGCCGGAAAGTGGCTAAGCTAGAAGGGAGGATCATGGCGACGAAGGAAGCGCTACCTGGCGAGGCCGACGTCGTGATCGTCGGCGGCGGCATCGTCGGATGCGCGGCCGCGTATTACCTCGCGAAGCGCGGCGCATCTGCGGTGCTGATCGAGAAGGACGAAATCGGCCGCGCGCAGTCGGGACGCAACTGGGGCTTTATCCGGCAGCAGGGCAGGCATCCGCTCGAGCTGCCGCTGATGATCGAGTCGAACCGCATCTGGTCGGGCCTCGAGCGCGAGCTCGGCGCGGACGTCGAATGGGTGCAGGGCGGCAATCTCGCGCTCGCCACCGTGCCCGACCGCATGGCGCTGTTCGAGGCGTGGTGCAAGACCGCACGCGAGCACGGCCTCGACACGAACGTGCTGACGCCGGCCGAGCTGACGCAGCTTATCCCCGACCTGCACGGCGAATGGCTGGGCGGCATGTATACGCAGAGCGACGGCCATGCGGAGCCGCGCAAGGCGACGCAGGCGTTCGCGTGCGCCGCGGCGGCGCACGGCGTACGGATCGTGGAGCGGTGCACCGTAGAATCGATCGGCACAACGAACGGGGCGGTGAGTGAAGTGGCGACCGATCGCGGCACGATACGCACGCGCATGGCCATCGCCGCCGCCGGCGCGTGGACGGCGAGGCTCGCGAAGCCGCTCGGCCTGAGCCTGCCGGTGCGCTGGGTCCGCTCGACCGTCGCGCGCACGACCCCGCTGCGCAAGGTAACCGACGTCGGCGTCTGGGCGCCGAGCGTCGCGTTCCGGCAGAGGCGCGACGGCACGTTGAATCTCGGCGGCGGCGGCTGGGCAGATCACGACGTCACGCTCGACTCGCTGCGTCACGCGCGGCTTTTCATGCCGAATTACCTGAAGAACCGCAGCCTCTTCCAGTTCCATGTCGGGAGCCCCCTCTTCGCCGATGCGATCGCCCGACTGCCGGGCTCGTACGGCCGGCGCCATCCGTTCGCGGCGAAATGGGCGCTGGAGCCGGCGCCGAACCCCTCGAAAGTGAAGTGGACGTTCGACGAGTTCCGAAGACTCTTCCCGACGGTTGGCGACATGCGGATCACCGAGACGTGGGCGGGCTACATCGATGCGACCCCCGATGCGATACCGGTCATCGGACCCGTCGATCGTCCGCGCGGCTTCGTGTTCGCGACCGGCTTCAGCGGCCACGGCTTCGGCCTGGGCCCGATCGCCGGGCGGCTCGCGGCCGAGCTTGCGGCCGACGGAAAGACATCGCTCGACATCCGCGGCTTCCGCTTCTCGCGCTTCGCCGAGGGCGCGATCGGCGAGCCGCGCAGCGTGCTGTAGCGGTTCGGGTTGACAGTTCCAGGCAGCGCGAGGAATATCGTTCGTCGGCCAATCGCGATTCGAATCCCGGAGACGTCACGTGCCCGCTGGCGCAGCGAGCGATTACCTGATCATCGACGGCATGGGATCTGCGGCGCTGCTGCCCACCGCGCAGCTGCCGCCGCCGCCGCACAACGGCAAGGCGTGGCTCGATCGCGCGATCGACAGCGGCTTGACGGCGCTGAACGTGACGATGGGCATCACCGGCATCGGCATGGGCACGGACGACTTCCGCTCGCTGCTGCACACGATGCACGGCTACTTCTGCTATTTCGATCTCGAGCCCGACCGCTTGCTTCACATACGTACGACCGCCGATCTCGAGCGCGCCAAGGGCGAGCGCAAGCTCGGCATCATCTTCGGCTGTCAAGGGCTCGACACGAAGATCGACGGCGATGCGAGCCTGCTCCTGATCATGGCGAAGCTCGGCCAGCGCATCGTGCAGCTCACGTACAACGAGCGCGGCGCCATCGGTTGCGGCGCGCTAGAGCCCAACGACACCGGGCTCACCGAGTTCGGACGCATCTGCATCCGCGAGATCAATGAATGCGGCATGATCGTAGATCTCGCGCACGCGGGACAGGCGACGGCGCTGCAAGCGATCGAGTTCTGCGCGATGCCTCCGATCGTGAGCCATGCGAACGCATGCGCGGTCACCGACCATCCGCGCAACCTGCGCGACGACGTGCTGCGGGCGCTCGCGGCAAAAGGCGGTGTGGTCGGCATCACGGCGTACGCGCCGTTCTGCGAGACCAGACGCGGCACGCGGCCGACGATCGACGATTTCATGAGTCACATCGCGTACGTCGCCGACCTGATCGGCGTCGACCACGTCGGCATCGGGTCCGACTTCTTCGAAGGCGAATCGCCGATCCGCTTCGAGCGCTATTTCCGCCGTCGCTATCCGGCGATCGTCGGCCACTACACGATCGACAGCGTCTACGCGCAGGGCTTCGAGCGCGTCGACGACTTCGCCGTGCTGCCGGCGTCGCTTCGCAGGCGTGGCTTCGGCGAAGAGGACGTGCGCAAGATCGTCGGCGGCAACTTCATGCGCGTGTTCGGCCAGTGCTGGCGAGCCGCGCCGGAACAGTGACGGCAAAGAACGACGAACGGAGGAGACGACCATGGACAAAAAGCTCTCGATGAATCGGCGCAATCTGCTCCGCTACGGCGCTGCGCTCGCGGGCGCCTCCGCACTTCCGCGGTCGCGCCTCGCGTTCGCGCAGGCGAAGGGCATCAAAGTCGCGACGTGGGGCGGGAGCTGGCGCGACTCGCTCGACAAGACGATCGGTTCGAAACTCAGGCCGATGGCGACCGTAGACTACGTCGTCGACACGCCGCAAGGCAACCTCGCGAAGCTCGTTGCCGCTCGCGGCCAGAGCGTGCCGTTCGACACCATGGAAAGCGGCCTTGAGCTCGTGCAACTGATGGCGGCCGACCGCTACATCGAGGACCTCGACTACGATCACTTGCCGAACGCGAAGACGCTTCCCAAGTACGCGATCGCGAAGAACTACGCGATGACAGTCGGCAGCGTCGACGGGGTCGTCTACAACACCGCGAAATACAAGGAGCTCGGCCTCGCGCCGCCGGCAAAGTATTCCGATCTCGCCGATCCCAAGCTTTCCGGTCGCGTCGCGTTCCCCGACATCAATCACACGCAGCACTGGAACGCGGTCGCCGGGCTCGCGTACGAGGCGGGCGCGAACGAGTCGAACCTCGAAGCGTCGATCCCGCTGATCAACAAGATCAAGCCGGCGTACTTTTATTCAACGTCGACGGATCTCAGCACGAAGATGGCATCCGGCGAGATCTGGGCCGCGCCGTGGCACGCGGGGTTCGTCGTGCGGCTGCGCCGCAGCAACGTGCCGCTCGCGATTACCTATCCGCAGATCGGTGCGCACAAGGGCGCGCTGTGGCCGGTGATCCACCACATCGTGCGCGGCACGCAGAACCGCGACATCGCCGAGAAGTTCCTCGACCTCTATCTCGATCCCGAGCTGCAGTACGAGCACGCGCGTGCGACCGGCGTCGTGCCGGTCCAGCCGACGGCGGTGAAGAAGCTCTCGACCGATCCGGAGAACAAGGACGTGCTGCCGTTCGACTACATCGACAATCTGTACGTCGTCGACTTCACCAAGGTCAATCTCCCGCGGTGGCGCACCGCGTGGACCAAGGATGTCAGTCGTTCGTAACAAAACGGGGTCAGACCTGTCATAGGCCTGTTACAGCTCTGGCCCCATGTCGAGCGTCGCGCTCGAACAGTTGCGCAAGCGCTACCGCGACATCGACGTCGTCAAGGACATCGATCTCGACATCGCACAAGGCGAGCTCGTCGTCCTGCTCGGCCCGTCGGGTTGCGGCAAGACGACGACGCTGCGCATGATCGCCGGCCTCGTTCAACCGACGGCGGGCCGAGTGCGTATCGGTGGCGAGACGGTCGACGACCTGCCGCCGCGCGCGCGCAACATCGGCATGGTGTTCCAGGATTACGCGCTCTTTCCCAACATGCCGGTGCGCGAGAACATCGCGTTCGGATTGCAGGAGCGGAAGGCCAGTCACAAGCGCATCGACGCGCGCGTGGCCGAGATGCTCGCGCTCACCCGCATGCATGCGTTCGCCGAGCGCTATCCGACCGAGCTCTCCGGCGGCCAGCAGCAGCGCGTCGCGCTCGCGCGTGCGCTCGCATACGAGCCGCGCGTGCTGCTGATGGACGAGCCGCTCGGCGCGCTCGACCAACGTCTGCGCGAGGACATGCAGCGCGAGCTCGCGCGCATCCAGAAGTCGCTTGGTATCACGACGGTGTTCGTCACTCACGACCAGCAGGAGGCGATGGTGCTCGCCGAGCGCATCGTCGTGATGAACGCCGGACGCATCGAGCAGGTGGGAACGCCCGAGCAGCTCTACGCGAACCCGCAATCGCTGTTCATCGCCGATTTCGTTGGACGCACGAACCGGCTGCCGGGCGAGGCGCGTGAGTTGGCCGACGGCTTCGTTCGCGTCGCGCTGCGCAACGGTCGCGCGATCCGTGCACGCGCCGTGGGCGCCGTGCACGCCGGGGACGCGGTCGTCTGCACCGTGCGGCCCGAAAAACTGCGCATCGTCCAGGCGAGCGACGACGCCGGCGACAACGTGATGCCGATGACGATGCGCCGGCGAAGCTTCATGGGCAGCAGCGTCGATCTCGCGGTCGAGGATCCGGCTGGCTCGGAGATACTGCTCAAGTTGTCAGCGACATCGAGCGACGTGCCCGCGGCCGGCGACGCGATCGTGGTCGCGTTCCGCCCGGAGGACTGTCTCTGCTTTTCGGCGACCGCAGCATGATGCCGGGCGCACGCCGTGCCTACGACAGCGGCCTGATCGCCGCGTTCGTCGGCTCGGCGCTGCTGTTTCTCGTGCCGCAGTTCTTCTTCATCCGGCAAAGCCTGCTGCCGAATCTCGCACCGGATGTCGTCAGCGACACGCTATCGCTCGAGAACTACCGCGCGATCGTCACCGACCCGTTCTATTGGGGCGTGTTCGGTCGCACGATCGGGCTGTCGGTGGCATCCGTCGCCGTCGGCCTGCTGCTCGCGTTTCCGACCGCGTATATGCTCGCCCGGATCGGCTCGCGCGTCGTGCGCTGGCTGATCGTGCTGCTGCTGATCTCGTCGTTCGTATCGGTCGTGGTCAAAGTGCTCGGTCTCACTCTGCTGCTCGGCACCGACGGGCCGGTCGTGCGTGCGCTGCATGCGCTGTCGTTCGGGTTGTGGGACCTGCGCCTGTTGCACAACGACGCGTCGGTCGCGATCGGGCTCGTGCAGTACACGCTGCCGCTGCTGGTGATGATCCTCTTCGGCGTGATCCAGAACGTTCCGCCGAGCCTGGAGGAAGCGGCGCTGGTGCACGGCGCGTCAGACTGGCGCGCGTTCCGTCGCGTGCTTCTGCCGCTGCTGTGGCCGGGAGCGCTCGCCGCGGCGCTGATCGCGTTCAACATGAACATGGGCGCGTTCACCTCCGCGGTGCTGCTCGGGGGCGGGCGCGTGCTCACCGTGCCGATCATGATCCAGCGCAAGATCATTCTCGAGACTGATTATCCGAACGCCGCCGCGCTTTCGCTGCTGCTGACGCTCGCTGTCGTGCTGGTGAATCTCGCGGCGCTCAAGGTGCGGCCGGTGGCGTTCGCCGCGACACACCCGGGCTGAGAGCGACATGCGCATCTCGGGCAAGCACATTGCCATCGGCGCCGGCGCGCTGTTTTCGTATGTCTTCCTGCTGATACCGCTCGCGGTCGTTGTCGGCGCGTCGTTCGACGACGGCGCGGGCGCGTATTTTCGCTTTCCGCCCGAGCACTTATCGCTGCGCTGGTACCGCGAGCTGCCGGCGAAGTACTGGCACGGCCTCGAGCTTAGTTGTTTGATCGCGCTAGCGGCGGCGGCGACGTCGACGCTAATCGGCGCGCTCGCTGCGCTCGGCATCGCGAAAGGCTCGCTCGGCCGCAGCGCCCTGCTCGAGACGTTCTTTCGCCTGCCGCTGCAGGTGCCCTTCGTCGTGACCGGCATCGTCTTCCTGCAGTTCTATTACCTGCTGTTCGACGCGTGGCGCGTGTCACTGATCGGGAGCTACGCGGGTTTCGTCCTCGCGCATCTCTTCTTCTGCATACCGTACGCCGCGGGAGCGGTCGGATCGGTGATCACCGACGACCTGCGCCGCATCGAGAACGCCGGGCGCATCGCGGGCGCGACCGAGTGGCGCGTGTTCCGGCGATTGACGCTGCCGGCGCTCAAGCCCGGACTGTTCTCCGGCTTCTTCTACGCGTTCATCATATCGTTCGGCGACGTTCCCGTCAGCGTGTTCCTGTCGACGGGCGGCGCGGTGCCGCTGCCGGTCGAGATCTTCCAGACGCTGCAGTTCGAGTTCGACCCGGCGGTGCTCTCCATCTCATCGGTCGTCGTCGTCCTCTCCGCGCTGTTCATCGTCTTCGTCCAGCGCGTCGTCGGACTCGACCTCATCCTGCCTGGCGCGCGACGCTGAGCGCCGCGCTGCGGGCGTCCCATCCAGCGCTGATGTCAATTGACCCGAGCCTCGTCGGCTACTTCTACGTCCCGCCCGGCTCGCACAAGCAACGACCGGTCTTGCAACCCGAAGGCGCACCAGTTTGTTTTTCCAAACTTGTCCCGGAATCGCGCCAGGTCCCTACGACTTCGTTGATCGTCGGATCGCTTTACGGAGCTATTGCGTGGGCCACGGATCAACGCTCGCCCGCGCAACATGCCGAATCGCGGGCGCTGCCCTGAACTGCCAATCGGCGTAGCGCCGCCGCTGGAGCGCCGGTACACCTGCTCGCTTATCCGGACGCTGCTGCCGATCACGTCGATGGCGATCTCCAGTCGGAACCAATCAGCTTCGCCGGCGCTAAGAGTGTCAGAGAATCTTACATTGCCGGCTTGGACCTTGCGCCCCGAGATGATTACCCGGCTGATTCATTAGTACTTTCTTGGCTTGGCAC
>VBCL01000548.1 GCA_005888865.1 Betaproteobacteria bacterium
GGGCATGCGCCGATCGGGCATTCTCTCGTTGCGGCCGATCTATTTCGAAAGCGGGCCCGGCGGCGAATCGGTTCCGCCGGACCGTTATCTTCACGAAGCCGTCGTGTCGGTGGGCACGCACGATCTGCCGACCCTGCACGGCTACTGGCAAGGCTCGGATCTCGACGTGCGTTACGCGATCGGGCAATTTCGCGAACCCGGCGCCCTGGAGGCGCAGCGCGGGATGCGCCAGGCCGACCGGACCCGAATTCTCGGCGGCCTCGAGCACGAGGGACTGCTCGAGGGCATCGAGAATCCGCGCACGTGGTCACCGGCACTCGCGCTCGCGGTCCATCGCTTTGCAGCGCGCACCCCGTCGAAGCTCCTGCTGGTCGCGATGGAAGATGTCTTCGGTCAGGTCGAGCAGATCAACCTGCCGGGGACCATCGACGAGCATCCGAACTGGCGGCGCAAGCTCGAGCGCGAGCTCGAGGATTGGCCGCGCGACCCCGACGTCCGAGCGACGATCGAAGTACTCGAGCGCGAGCGTCCATCGCCGCGGCCGAAAATGGACGCGCCCGTCCCGGGCCGCGCGCCGCAGGGCGAAGCGCCGCGCGCCACTTACCGTCTGCAGCTGAATCGCGACTTCACCTTCGCGGATGCGACGGCACTCGTGCCGTATCTGGCGGCGCTGGGCGTGAGCCACGTCTACCTCTCGCCGTACTTCAAGGCGCGCCCGGGGAGCCTCCACGGCTACGACATCGTCGAGCACAACGTGCTCAATCCCGAAATCGGCGATCGCGCCGATCTCGACCGCCTCTGTGCGGTGCTGCGCGACCACGGCATGACTCAGCTCGTCGACATCGTGCCCAACCACGTCGGCGTGCTCGGTGCCGAGAATCCATGGTGGCAGGACGTGCTCGAAAACGGCCGGGCAGCGCAACACGCGGAGTACTTCGACATCGATTGGGACCGCACCCCCGACGAGCTGCACGGCAAGCTGCTGATTCCCGTATTGGGCGAGCCCTACGGCACGGTGCTCGAGCGCGGCGGGCTGCAGCTCGTGTTCGAGCCCGCACGTGGAGAATTCGCCCTCCGCTATGGCGAGCACTGCTTTCCGCTCGATCCGCGAAGCTATGCGCACGTTCTGGGATCCGCCGCGGAGTGCGTGCGTGCCCGCGTGGCCCACGCGGACCCGGGGCTCGCCGACGCGTTCGAAAGCCTCGGCGCGGCCTTCCGCGTGCTGCCGAAGACGACCGAGACCGCACCGGTGCGCCGAGCGGAGCGGCAGCGCGATCAGGCACGGCACAAGCGCGCGCTCGCCGAGCTCTGCGCACGCTCGCCGGATCTCCTGCGCTGCGTCGAGGAGGAAGTCGCGAGACTCAACGGCCGGCCGGGCGAGCCGGCGAGCTTCGATGCGCTGCACGCGCTCATCGCCGAGCAGGTCTTCCGTCTGGCCTCGTGGCGCATGGCCGCCGACGACATCAATTACCGCCGCTTCGCCGACGTCAACGATCTGGCGGCGCTGCGCATGGAAGACCCCGCCGTGTTCGAGGCGAGCCATCGGCTGCTCCTGGAGCTCATCGGGCGCGAGCAGGTCGGCGCCGTGCGGGTCGATCATCCCGACGGCCTTTGCAATCCCGAAGAGTACTTCGCGCGCCTGCAGCGCCATGCTGCACAGGCGCTGCGGCTCCCCTACCCCGAGGCCGACCGGGCTGCGTCCGCGGCTCGAACCCTGCCGCTCTATCTCGTGGTCGAAAAGATCACCCTCGGAGCTGCTGCCCAGAACCTGGCCTATCGCCGGAACGACCGGATACGGCTTCGCCAATCTGGTCAAGGGCCTGTTCATCGACGCACGCGCCGAGGCGAAGCTGACGCGCGGTTATTTCGCGTTCCTGGGCGAGCGGCCCGACTTCGAAGATGTGCTTTATCGCTCGAAGCGGCTGGTCATGCTGATCGAGATGGCGAGCGAGCTCAACGCGCTGGCGAGGGCGCTGTCGCGCATTGCCCAGGCCGATCGCGCGACCTGCGACTTCACCTACAGCAGCCTGCGGGCCGCGCTGGCCGACGTGATCGCGTGCTTTCCGGTCTACCGCACCTATGTCACCGCGGGCGGAGCATCGGAGGAGGACCGTCGCTTCATCGATCAGGCGATCCGCGCCGCGCGGCGGCGCGCGCTGGCCGCCGAGGGCAGCGTCTTTGTCTTTCTGCGCAGCGTGCTCACGACCGACCTCGCCCGCGCGCGCCCGGAGGCCCAGCGCGCCGGCATCGTGCACCTGGCGATGCGCTTCCAGCAATACACCGGTCCGATCATGGCCAAGGGCATGGAGGACACCGCGTTCTACCGCTACAACCGGCTGCTGTCGCAGAACGAGGTGGGCGGCGATCTGCGGCGCTTCGGGGTGAGCGTGGCCGCGTTTCACGAGGCGAATGCCCGCCGGGCGCGCGAATGGCCGCACGCGATGCTGGCCACGTCGACCCACGACAGCAAGCGCTCCGAGGACGTGCGCGCTCGCCTCGACGTGCTCTCCGAGGTGCCCGGCGAGTGGAGGCTTTACGCCTCGCGCTGGCACCGGCTCAGTCGGGCGCACAAGCTCAAGGTGGACGAGCGGGAGGCGCCGACGCGCAACGACGAGTATCTGCTCTACCAGACGCTCCTCGGCACGTGGCCGGATCGTTACGACGATCCCGCGGTGGCCTCCGAGTTCGTCAAACGCATCGAGGGCCATCTGATCAAGGTCGTGCGCGAAGCCAAGGTCGAGAGCTCGTGGATCAATTCCAACGAAGCCTACGAAAAAGCAGTCATCGCCTTCGTGAGGGCGCTGCTGACCGCACCCGACAACGAACGGTTTCTCGCCGACTTCATCCCTTTCCAGCGCAAGATCGCGTGGTTCGGAATGCTGAACAGCCTCGCGCAGACGCTGCTCAAGCTCACCGCGCCCGGCGTACCGGACATCTATCAGGGTTGCGAGTGGTGGAACCTGTCGCTCGTCGATCCGGACAATCGCAGGCCGGTCGACTTCGCAGCGCGCCGTGAAGCGCTGGAGGCGATGCATGCCGCCGCCGCCGTGGTAGGCGGCGTGAACGCGATCTCGCAGCTTGCCGTCGATCTGGCGTCGCATCCGGACGATGGCCGGCTCAAGCAGTTCGTGATCTGGCGCGCGCTCGGGCTTCGGCGGCAGCGCGATGCGCTCTTCCGCGACGGCGAATACGTTCCGCTCCAG
>VBCL01000549.1:0-303 GCA_005888865.1 Betaproteobacteria bacterium
TGAACGCACGATATCGCTCGCGATCGTCCGGCGTGACCAAGTCGTAGAAGTTTCGCCCAAGCATGAGATCCACGGACGGCGCGCCCGCCATCGCGGCGCCGGCGAGGTTCACGCTCAATAGCGTTCCGTCGCTGGCCATCACGTGTACGCACTCAGGCGTCGTCTCGACGATGGCCCGCAAGCTGGCCTCGCTGAGCCTGAGCGCGTCCTCCATGCGCTTGCGCTCGTCAATGTCGGTATTCAGGACGTACCAGCGGAGAATGGTCCCGCTCGCATCGCGACGGGGACGCCCGCGGACTTGAA
>VBCL01000549.1:355-1857 GCA_005888865.1 Betaproteobacteria bacterium
AGATCTGGATGACGCGAGGGAGGTCATCAGGGTGAAACGTATCGCTGACCCCCCACTGCTTCAATTCCTCGAGTGTCCGGCCGCAGTATTCGATGAGTTGATCGTTGAGGGCGTCGACGCTGCCCGTCGGTGTCAGGATTGCGACCAGGCCGGGGATGTTGCCGACGAACCAGCGTGAATCCTGGTCGCTCGCGCGCCGGGCTGCGTCTGTCCGTTCACGTTCCACGACAAGCTCGTGCTTCAACGCATCATTGGCGTCGGCCAGTTCCCTGGTCCGGTCCGCGACGCGTTGGTCGAGCTCCTTCGCGATTCGCTTCTGTTCGCTCATCGTGCAGTCCTCAATGCGCGTCGTCGGCAACCAGCTCCATCCAATCCCTTATGACACCTGCACGCCGACAGGATGCGTCAGGCTGCCGGCCGTCGTCCATGACACTTTGGTATTGGGTCCTTGCCGATACCTTCGTCCAATGGACTCGCAGCGCGCCATCCTGTGTAATTCGCAGAGGAGCGCAACGATGGGCATGATTACCGTCGGGAAAGAGAATTCCACATCGATCGACCTGTACTACGAAGATCATGGCACAGGCACCCCCGTGGTGCTCATTCACGGGTGGCCCCTCAGCGGAGCCTCCTGGGAGAAACAGACCGCCGCACTGCTCAAGGCCGGCCACCGTGTGATCACGTATGACCGTCGCGGCTTCGGCAGGTCGAGCAAACCCGCGGTCGGATACAACTACGACACGTTCGCTGCCGATCTCGATGTGGCCCTGAAGACCCTGGACCTGCGAGACGTGGCACTCGTCGGCTTCTCGATGGGGACGGGTGAAGTGACGCGATACATCGGAAAGTACGGCACGGACCGGGTTCGCAAGGCGGTGCTGATCGGTACGCTTGGGCCCTATCTGGTCAAGGCCTCCGACAACGCCGAGGGAGTCGATTCGGGCGTATTCGAAGGCATCAAGGACGCCATCCGGGCGGACCGGCCCGCCTTCATTCTCGACTTCCTGAAGAACTTCTACAACTACGACGTGAACGGCGGAAAGCTCGTGAGCGACCGCGTGCTGGAGGACAACTGGAACGTGGCCGCCGGTGCCTCACCGATTGGAACGCTGCAGTGCGTCGATTCCTGGGTGGAGGATTTTCGGCAGGACGTCGCGAAGAACACGGTTCCCACGTTGATTATCCACGGCGACGCCGATCGCATTCTGCCGCCGGACGCGACGTCGCGGAGGCAGGCGAAGATGATCAAGCACGCCAAGCTCGCCGAAATCGCCGGCGGTCCACACGGCCTGTGCTGGACGCACGCCGATCGTGTGAACGCGGAATTGGTGCCGTTCGTCGCCTGAGTGATGGGAGCCGGCGTCAGAGTGCCCGACGCCGGTACTTCGCGCTCCAGTTGCTGACGGGGCCCGCAATCGTCGAGACGTCGTCGACCAGTGACCGGAGGAAGGCCGCGGCCTCAGTGCATGCAGAAAGCCCCGCGCTTTGGCCGGCCCACAGCG
>VBCL01000033.1 GCA_005888865.1 Betaproteobacteria bacterium
TGGTCGTGCTCTGCGACATCTCCGGGTCGATGGACCGCTATTCGCGCATGCTGCTCTTCTTTCTGCACGCGATCACCAACGATCGCGACCGGGTGCATACGCTCCTGTTCGGGACGCGGCTGACCAACATCACCCGTCACTTGCGTCGGCGCGACGTCGATGTGGCCGTTGCGCGAGTGGCCGCGGCGGTCTCGGACTGGGCGGGCGGCACGCGCATCGGCGCGTGTCTTGCCGAGTTCAACCGGCGCTGGTCGCGGCGACTGCTCGGCCAGGGTGCGGTCGTGCTCTTGATCAGCGACGGGCTCGACAGCGACGTGGGCGAAGGGCTCTCGCTCGAGATGGAGCGGCTGTCCAAATCGTGCAGGCGATTGATCTGGCTCAACCCGCTGCTTCGCTACGACAAGTTCGAGGCGCGGCCGGCCGGTACGTCGACGAGTTTCTGCCGGTGCACAATCTCGAGAGCCTGAAGCAATTGGCGGCGCGCTTCGCCGAACGGCCCGCGCGGCGGAGCACGGGACGCGGGCCCGCGTTCGAACGCGGCGCTCGGTCACACGTGCTGGCGGCCTGAGAACGAGGGATGCTTCGATGCAACTGACCAGCAGTCGTACCGTGCCGGCATCGGTCGAAACGACCTGGGCCGCACTGAATGACCCGGAGACGCTCAAGGCGTGCATTCCCGGGTGCGAGACCATCGAGCGTGTCTCCGACACCGAATTCCGGGTCGCGATGACCGCGCGTGTGGGCCCCGTGTCCGCCAAGTTCAGCGGCAAGATCGTTCTCGCCGACCTTGTGCCGCCGACCTCGTACCGGCTGAGCTTCGAGGGGCAGGGCGGCGGGGCGGGATTCGCGCGCGGCGAGGCCAAGGTCGCGCTCGCCTCGGAGGCCACTGGGACGCGGATCGACTATGCCGCGAACGCGCAGGTGGGCGGCAAGCTGGCGCAGATCGGCTCGCGCCTGGTCGACGCGGCGGCATCCAAGGTCGCCGACGACTTCTTCGCACGATTCGTCGAGCGGGTCGGGGCTCCGGTCGGAGCCGCGGTACCGGCGCGTGCGGAGGCTCCGCCGGGGCTGCGCACGCTGTGGTGGCGAATTGGCCTGGCGGTTGTCATTCTCGCCGCCGTCGCCATCTATTGGTGGACGCGGCGGGCGTAGAATTGGACCGAACAAACGCTTCGCGCGCCTGTCCCACTCTCGTCCCTCGTTGGCAAGGTCACCATGGATAGCGTCGATCTCGAAGTCCTGCGCAAGAGCGCCGAATGGCTGGATGCCGGCCGGCGCGTGCTCCTGGTCACGGTGGTGAAAACCTGGGGCAGCTCTCCGCGCCCGCCGGGGGCAATGCTCGCGGTGCGGGACGACGGACACGTGGTCGGGTCGGTGTCCGGGGGCTGCATCGAAGACGACATCGTCGAGCGTTCGCGGCGCGAGGGCGCGTACGTGACGGAGCCCCGGGTCGTGACCTACGGCGTGACCGCGGAGGATGCCCGCCGATTCGGCTTGCCCTGCGGCGGCACGATCCAGCTCGTGCTCGAGCCGCTGACGACGAAGAGCAGGATCGCGGAGTTGCTCGGAGAAGTGCGGGCGGGACGGCTCGTCGCGCGCACGCTCGACCTCGACAGCGCGGAGGTGCGTCTCGAGCCCGCGCGTGCCGCCGATGGCTTGAGCTTCGACGGGCAGCTGCTGACGACCGTGCACGGGCCGCGCTTTCGGATGCTGGTGATTGGCGCCGGGCAGTTGTCGAAATACCTGGCGCAAATCGCCGTCGGGCTCGATTATCAGGTCACCGTTTGCGACCCGCGCGAGGAATATACCGAGACCTGGGACATTCCCGGCGTGACGCTGGTCAAGACCATGCCCGACGACACGGTGATCGAAATGAAGCTCGACGAGCGCTGCGCGGTCGTCGCCCTTACGCACGATCCCAAGCTCGACGACCTCGCGCTCATGGAGGCTTTGAAGTCGCCGGCGTTTTACGTCGGTGCGCTCGGCTCGCGGGCCAACAACGCGAAGCGGCGGAAGCGCCTCGAAGAGTTCGAACTGACGCGCGAGCAGATCGAGCGCTTGCATGGGCCGATCGGGATTTACATCGGGAGCCGCACGCCGCCGGAAATCGCAATCTCGATCCTGGCCGAAATCACCGCGGCCAAGAACGACGTTGCTCTCCCCGACATCACTCAGGTCGCGATCGCCAAGGAAAAGCTGGGCCCGTCGGTCGCCTGCGCGACGAGTGACGCTTAGCCTGCGGGCGTCTGGTCGCCGCGCGCGACTTCTGCGCCTCAGTATCGACCGCCCTGTCGCCCGGGCCGCAACAGCTCGAGCGTAGCGCCCAAGTCGACCCTGACCCGTCGCTCGAAGGATAGGTTGGCGCACACCGCCTCGAAACGGCGAAAGAGATCATCGCGATCGCGAGCGCCGAGGTTGATCGCCGCGTAGCGATAGCTGCCCAGCCACTTCATCTCGCGCGAGCGGCTGTTGCCCCTCTTGATGAACGTCTGCACGCCGGCGTCCGGGTGCGTTGTGCGTAGCCAGTGGATTTCCGCGCGGGAAGGCGTGACCTTGACCGCTCCGTCGAACTCGCGAAGCACGAAGCTGGCCGCGGCTCCGTGGACGCCTTCCCTTGGAATCCAGCGCGGCTCGCGGCCTACTGCAAGATCGGCGAGCAGTCGATACGGATTCGTTCCATCGACCTTCTCGTACAAATCGGCGAACTGCGCGGCCAGCCGCGGGTTGATCTCGATGACCGTGATCGCGCCGTCGCGCGGACGCCAGAACAACTCGACGTTGAACATGCCGTGGTCGAATCCGATCGCCTCGAGCGCGCGGCTGGCGACGCGCTGGAGCTCGTTCTGGACCGATTCAGGTAGTCGACTCGGGTACTCGAAACGCTGGAACGCGATCGTCCCCGGATACATCACGGCATCGACGACGCCGAGGCAATGCGCCACGCCGCGATGGACATAACCATCGACGTTGACTTGCACTCCCTCGAGCGGTTCCTCGCCGATCAAATGATGTGCGTCGCAGGCGTCGGCGTCGGGAACGAGGTCGCGCATCAGGTCGTTGAACGGTTTCACCAGCCGCCGGATGATGTATTTCTCCCAGCGCCCGAACTGCAGATGGCTGACGAGCTGCGCGGCCCGATCCACGCGACACGCGAGCACCGAGTACGCCGCCTTGACGGGTTTCACGAACAGCGGATAGGGCAGCTGCGCCGCCGCCGCATGGCCGATGGTCCATGGAATCGTCACATAACGCGGCGATGCCTGGGGCAGGGCGGCGCTGGTCAACTGTCGGGCGAGAATCTTGTGCTGCGCACGGACGACCGCGAGGGGATCGGTGCCGGGCAGACCCAATTCGCGAGCCACCCGCGCCGCGATCAGCGCGCCGTACTGCTCATTGGTGCTGATCACGCCGGCGACGCCGGCGCGCCGGTATTTGCGCACGAGTCGATCGACGTACGCGCGCGCATCGAGCCAGAGGATGCGGGCGTTCTCGGGAAAGCTGAAAAGGTCGAATCCCTCGCGGACGATCTCGAATTCGTCCCGGAGCGTCGCGACGCCGCGCAGAGCGGTGCGATCCCAGCATTCGGGAAACAGAAAGAGGAGCTTGGGTCTCATCCGGCGGCTTGGCGGCAGCGCGAAGCATAGCAAATCGCGGCCGCCGGCCGCGCGGTCACACGAGGGCGACGCCGAAGATGACGACGACGGTCAAGCCGATCGCGGCTCCGATCAGAACGCGGCGCAACGCGCGCTTGGAGGTTTCGGGCATGGGCATAAGACATCATGGGACGCTTTGCTTCGCTATCCCATGTACGGTGCTCAGACCGGATTGGATCGCCGGTAGTTCAGTGGTTCCGAGGCGAGGCAGCCGAAACCCGGGATGCACTACGCTCGTCCGGATCGAACGTGGTGCACAAGCACCGGGACCAGCGCAAGCAAGCCGATCAGGCTCAGCGCCGCCAACGCTTCAGGCGTCATCAGTCCACGGGTCGATTCGATATTGCCGAAGGCCTGCCCGAGGTTGGTCACGATGAGCGTGCTGGGCACGATGCCCAGGGCAGTCGCCGCCACGTACGTTCGGATCCGGATCTCGGTGAGCGCGGGCACGAGGTTGACCAGGAAGTAGGGGACGAACGGGGTCAGGCGCATGAACAGCAGCCAGTTGAATCCCTCCTGCGTGAACTCCTCGTTGATGCGCTCTCCCGCCCGTCCGAGGCGGCGGCGCGCCGCCTCGCCGAACAGGTAACGGGCGGCGAGGAACACGACCGTGGCCCCGACCGTGGCTGCGGTCACGACCAGCGCGGTCGCGACCCAGCGCCCGAACAGGAAACCGAAGGTGAGCGAGAGGACCGTCCCGCTGGGCAGGCTCAACGAAGCAGCGATCGCGTAGGTTGCGAAAGCCAGCGCGAGCGCCTCGACATAATGCGCGTCGGTGAACGCGCGCAGCGTCGCAGCGTGCTGTTTGGCGCCATCGAGCGTGACATAGCGCGTCCCGCCGAAGGCGAGATACGCGACGATTCCCACGACGAAGAGCAGCAGAAGCGCGACCTTTGCGCCAGGGCGCCCGCGGCGCGCCGGCGGGGTCATTGGCGCTCGATCTTCGGATCGAGCGCGTCGCGCAGGCCGTCGCCCAGCAGGTTGAAGGCGAGAACGGTGAGGAAGATCGCGAGACTGGGGAAAAGCGCGACGTGCGGCGAGGTCATCATGTCCGCCCGCGCTTCGTTCAGCATCGCGCCCCATTCCGGTGTCGGAGGCTGCGCCCCCATGCCGATGAACGACAGGCTCGCGGCGGTGATGATCGAGGTCCCGATCCGCAGCGAGAAGTACACGACGACCGCGGCGATGGTTCCGGGAAAGATGTGGCGCGTGACGATCGTCCAGTCGGACGCGCCGATGCTCCGTGCCGCTTCGATGAAGGTCAGGTGTTTGAGCGCAAGGGTGTTGCCGCGAACGAGCCTGGCAAACGTCGGAATGCTGAAGATCGCAACGGCGATGATGACGTTGAACATTCCGCCGCCGAGGATCGCGACGATGCCGATCGCAAGCAGGATCCCCGGAAACGCGAAGAGCACGTCGCAGATGCGCATGATCACCCGGTCCCACCAGCCTTCGTAATACCCGGCGATCAATCCAAAAGCCGTGCCGACGAGCGCGCCGACGGCGACCGACACGAAGCCCGCGGTGAGCGAGATTCTCGAGCCCACCAGGATGCGGCTGAAGATGTCGCGCCCGAGCGGGTCGACGCCGAACCAGTGCTTGAGCGAGGGCAGCGCGTTCAGGCTGTCGTAGTCGAAGAAGTTTTCCGCGTCGTAAGGCGCGAGCCAGGGCGCGGCCAGCGCCAGCACGACCAGCAACAGCACGAACGCACCCGCGACGACCGCGACCGGCTGACGGAGGAATTTCCGCCGGAACTCGGACCACGGCGTCCGCACCGCAGTCGATGCGGGGATGGCCGGAATGTCGGTTTCCGCCGGCTGGAGCTCCACGTGTTCGTCCATGGGATCAGCGATAACGGATCGTCGGATTGATGACGGCGTAAAGGACGTCGACGATCAGGTTGATGAGCACGAATTCGAGCGAGAACAGCAATACCAATCCCTGGATGACCGGATAGTCGCGCATGTCGACGGCGTCGATGAGAAGCCGGCCCATGCCCGGCCAGTTGAAGACAACCTCGACGACGATCGATCCGCCGAGCAGGAACCCGAACTGCAGTCCCATCATGGTGACGACCGGGATCAACGCATTGCGAAGTCCATGCTTGACGACCACGATGGTTTCGGGCAAGCCCTTGGCCCGCGCGGTGCGCACGTAGTCCTCCTGCAGGATGTCGACGAACGACGAGCGCGTGAAGCGCGCCATGATCGCGGCGACCGCGGCGCCGAGCGTCAACGACGGCAGGATGTAGTGCCGCCAGGTCTCTGCGCCGACGGTGGGCAGCCAGTTGAGCTGCACGGAAAAGATCTCCATGAGGACCATGCCCAGCGCGAACGCGGGAAAGGAGATGCCCGACACGGCCAGCGTCATCCCCAGCCGGTCCGGCCAGCGATTGCGCCAGACAGCGGAAAGCGTGCCGATGAGCATGCCGATCGCCACCGACCACGCCATCGCCACCAGTGTGAGCCACAAGGTCGGCATGAAGCGCTCGCCGATTTCGGTGCTTACCGGACGCTTCGTCCGCAGCGACCGGCCGAAGTCGCCTCGCAGAACACCCCCGCTGAAGCGCAGGAACTGCTCCGGCAGCGACTTGTCGAGGCCGAGGTCCGCCCGCACCAGCGCGACCGTCTCCGGGTTCGCATCGGGTCCCGCGGCGAGGCGGGCCGGGTCACCGGGCAGCAGATGCACGAACAGAAACACCAGCACGCCGACCAGCGCCAGGGTGGGAATCAGGCCAAGCAGACGTTTGATGGAGTACTGCAGCATAGGCGCGACTTGCTCCCTCTCCCCGTGTGCGGAGAGAGGGGTGGGGTGAGGGGCCGCGCGTCAGCGCAAGTCGACTTCGGTGAAGTTGAACGACGCGTCCGGGATCACGTAGACGCCGGTGAGCTTCTTGTTGTTCGCGGACAGCAGCTTCTCCACGACCAGAGGCGCCCAGGGCGCATCTTTCCAGATCGTTTCCTGCGCGTCCTTGTAGAGCTTCGCCTTTTCCGCACCGTCGGTCGTGAGCTGTGCGCCCTTGATATCGGCATCGACCTTCGGGTTTTTGTAGTACGCCGTATTGAAGAGCTTGGGTGGCCAGGATTCGCCATAAAGCAGAGGACGCAGCGCCCAGTCCGCTTCGCCGGTCGAGGTCGACCAGCCGACGTAGTACAAGCGCACAGGTGCCGTGCCGGGATCCTGCCAGCTCTCGACTTTCTCGACCCGCTGCCCCGCCTCGAGCAACGTGATCTTCGTGCGGATACCGATCTGCTGCAGCTGCTGCTGCAGGAACTGCGTGACCTTCTGCGCCGTCGTGTGGTTGTATGCCGACCACAGCTCGGTCTCGAACCCGGTCGGATAACCCGCTTCCTTCATGAGCTCCTTCGCCTTCGCAACGTCGTAAGGCCATTCGCCGATCTTGACGGCATATTCGACCCCCTGCGGCGCGACCCCTTGGGCAGGCGTCGCGTAGCCGTTGAATGCAACCTTGGCAAGCGCTTCCTTGTTGATCGCATAGGCAATCGCTTGCCGCACCTTGGGATTGTCGAAGGGCTTCTGCTGGGTGTTCATCGACAGATAGCGGAGCACGATCGACGGTGCAGCGACAACTTCCAGATCCGGCTTGCCTTTCAGGACCTCGGCCTGTTCATAGGGAACAGGAAAGGTGAAGTGCGCCTCGCCCGTCTGCATGATGGCCGCGCGCGAATTGTTGTCGACAACGGGCTTCCAGGTGATCGTGTCGACCTTCGGATAACCCTTCTTCCAGTAGCCATCGAATTTCGCGACCTTGAGGTAGTCGGTCTGCTTCCATTCGACGAACTTGAACGGGCCAGTGCCGA
>VBCL01000034.1 GCA_005888865.1 Betaproteobacteria bacterium
GCACGAGCAGCGTCTCGTGCGGTGCCCCGTCTTGGGCCTTGGCGATCACGCGGCGGATCTTCTTGAGCTCCTCCATCAGGTGCACTTGGGTGGGCAGGCGACCCGCGGTGTCGGCGAGCACGATGTCCACGCCGCGCGCGCGGGCCGCCGCGATCGCATCGAACATCACCGCCGCCGGGTCCCCACCCTGCTGAGCGATCACCTGGACGCGATTGCGCTCGCCCCACGCCTGAAGCTGCTCGCGCGCTGCCGCGCGGAAGGTATCGCCCGCGGCCAGGAGGACCGACCGGCCCTGCATTTGCAGCGAGCGGGCGAGCTTGCCGATCGAGGTTGTCTTGCCCGCGCCATTGACGCCGGCAAGCATGATGACGAAGGGACGTTCCGGCCCGACGACGAAGGGCTTCTCGAGTGGTGCGAGGAGCCCCTCCAACGAGGCCCTGAGCAGCGCCCGCGGATCGACATTCGCCCCGGCGCGCAGCCAACGCGACCGCAAGTCGGCGAGAAGCCGCTCGGTCGTCGCGACGCCGACATCGGCGCTGAGCAGCGCCGTCTCGAGCGCTCCGAGCGCTTCCTCGGAGAGCTCCTTTCGACCCATGAGCGCGGCGAGAGGCTGCGCGATGCGTTGGCGCGACGCCTCGAGCCCGGCGCGCAGCCGCTCACCCCATGAGCGACGCTCGTCGGTGGGGGCGCGTTTGAAAAGATCGAACATCGGAGCCGTAAGAGGCAAAGACTATAATTCTACCGTTCCGCTCCGCGGTCCCCGCAGTTCCCTACAGATCCCTACGGATCCCCGCCGTCACCCTATGCCGGCCAATGCGATCCGCATCATTGGCGGCCGCTGGCGCGGCCGCAAGCTGCGTTTTCCGCAAGCTCCGGCGCTGCGACCCACGCCGGATCGGGTTCGCGAAACGCTCTTCAACTGGCTTGGCCAGGATCTGACCGGGCTTGCCACGCTCGACCCGTTCGCGGGCAGCGGCGCGCTCTCGTTCGAAGCGCTATCGCGCGGAGCGACGCTCGCGGTCGCGGTCGATCGCGACCCGAAGCTCGTCCATGCCCTCGAGGTGACCGCAGCGATGCTGGACACGCGCGCCCTCGAAACGCACCGCGGCGATGCGCGAGCGTTTCTCGCGCGCGATGCGCGTAGCTACGACGTTGTGTTCCTCGACCCGCCATTCGGCGACGACAGCTGGTCGTGGCTTCTACCCGCCGCCGCGGCGCGGCTTGCGAGGACGGGCAGACTCTACGCGGAAGCGCCTTTTCGCATCGAAGCCCCGGAGGGACTCACGCTGTTGCGTCGCGACAAAGCGGGACAGGTGCATTATCATCTGCTGCGCCGCGCCGACGAGTGAACGCGATGCTCAAGGTCGTCTATCCAGGAACGTTCGACCCATTCACACGAGGCCACGAAGACGTCGTGCGCCGCGCCTCGCGCCTGTTCGAAGTGGTCATCGTCGGCATCGCCGACAGCGAAAGCAAGCGTCCCCTGTTCACGGCGGCCGAGCGGATCGCGATGGCGCGCGATGTCCTCGCCGCGTATACCAACGTACGGGTCACGGGCTTCTCCGGCCTGCTGATGGATTTCGTGCACTCCGTCGAGGCGTCGGTCATCCTTCGGGGCCTTCGCGCCGCATCGGATTTCGAATACGAATTCCAGATGGCCGGCATGAACCGCAACCTCTACCCCGAGGTCGAAACACTGTTCCTGACGCCGGCGGAGCAATATCTTTTCATGTCGTCGACGATCGTGCGCGAAATCGCGAGCCTTGGCGGCGATGTCAGCAGCTTCGTGAGTCCGCCGGTCGCCGCGCGGCTCTCCGCGAAGTTCGCCGGTCGCGCCTCAGCGCGTCGGGGACGAGCGGAATAATCGGCATGGCCCTGATCATCACCGACGAGTGCATCAACTGCGACGTCTGCGAGCCCGAGTGTCCCAACGGCGCGATCTCGCAGGGCGTCGAAATCTACGTCATCGACCCGACCAAATGCACCGAGTGCGTCGGACATTTCGACGCGCCGCAATGCGTGGAGGTGTGCCCGGTCGACTGCATCCCCGTGGATCCCGAACACACCGAGACCAAGGCGGAATTGCGTCTGAAGTACGAAGCGCTGATGGCCGCGAAAGCACCTGAGCGCTCGGAGAGTTAAACGCCGGACGTCCTATCAGGGTGATGAAGAACGTCGCAGCAGTTATGCAGCGCCCTGATTAAGCGTTGGCTGCCAGCGGCAGCATCTCCGGCTGGTCGATGGTCCCGTCGATCGCCGCGACTTCGCGAGCAAGCGCGCCGATCTGGCCTCTAAGGGCCGCCTCGGCCTGGTCGAGCTCGGACAGGCGTTCTTCGAGCTCCTCGCTGGCGCGGTGGATGCGCTTCACGCTCTCCAACCGCCGCCGCAACTGCATGTGGTGCTCGCGCACCTGGGTCTCCAGCGGCGCCATCACCGCCTTGAGCCAGCTCTCCAGGTCGCGATTGGCGATGTCGTAGACGTGCTTGACGCGGATCGCGATCGTCTCGAAGAAGCGTTTCATCAAAGTGAACTTAGCCTTGCTCACCATGTTCCACAATGTGTTGAAGTGCACGTTGTAAGCGCGCTCCAGGCGGTCGACCTCTTTCTGGTACTTGAGCATCGAGAACGCCGGCGGATTGAACGGCTCGAGACCGTGCTCCTTCGCGAAGCGCCCATACATCGCCTGCATCATGTCGTGGATTTCGAGCGTTTTTTGGGCACTCGTCTCGATATTGCCGCGGATCGCCGAAAAGAAATCGGTCATCGCCACCCGCACGCCCTTGGTGAACGGGCTGTCTTCGATGCGCCGGCGCGTTTCGCCCGCGGTTTGGCGCAGCGTCTCGAGGCCGATCGACTCGTAGAGGGCGGTCGTCTGCTGCGTGAACACCGTGCGCAGCGCCGTGTAGCGCTGCATTCCGCGTTCGAAGGCCTCCTTCTCCTGCTTGATTCGCTCCATCATGTGCTCGACGACGTCCTGGTTCTTGCCGCGCAGGCCCCGAAGCTCGGCGAGTTGCTCCTGGATGCCGGCGATGCGCGCGTCGAGAATCGAGCGCACGTTCGCGGCGAGCATGCGAACCTCGTTCCGGGTCGCGGTACCGACGATGTCCCGTTTCGCCGGGATGAGCTCCTTCGACAGCGCCTGCTCGAGCTGCGGCAGCCGGCTCTTCGCCAGCAACGCATCATCGCCGTTGACCTTCGCGAGCAGCGCTTTCTGCGCCGAGACCGCGAACACCTGCGCGGGCGGGATGCCGAGGACCTGCGCCGAGCTCTTGACCTGACGGGCGATCTCGGCGTCGATCTCGGGGGCGGTCTTGAGCTCGTCCCAGAGCCCGTCGATCTTGTTCAGCACGACCAGCCGGCCCTCGCGGCCGGTCGAGTCGGCTCCGACCAGGTGGTTCTGCCAGACGTCGATGTCGGTGCGGGTGACCCCGGCGTCCGCCGCCAGGATGAACAGGATCGCGTGCGCGTTGGGCAGCAGGTTCAGGGTCAGCTCGGGCTCGGTGCCGATCGCGTTCAGACCGGGAGTGTCGAGGATCACAAGCCCCTGCTGCAGAAGCGGATGCGGGAAATTGATGACTGCATGGCGCCAGCACGGGATGTCGACCGCGCCTTCGTCCGCCGCGGACAACGGGGCGAGCACGTCGCCATCGTCGTAGAGACCGTACTTGCGCGCGAGGGCTATCGGTACCCGCTTTGTCTGCGATACCTGCGAGAGCACCTGGCTCATCTTGTCCGCAGAGGACAGGTCGAGCGCGAGCGTGACCCACTCGTCGGCGTAGTTCTTGAATTCGGCAACCGAACCGTCGCGCGAGCGCGTTTCGATCGGAAGCAAGCGGATCGACGGCGGGCGCGTCGGATCGTACAAGAGCTCGGTCGGACACATGGTCGTGCGGCCCGCCGATGACGGCAACAGCCGCTGCCCGAAGTCGGCGAAGAAGATCGCGTTGATGAGCTCCGACTTGCCGCGCGAGAACTCCGCAACGAAGGCGACCACCAGCTGATCCTGGTGCAGGCGCTCGAGCAGATGCTGAACCTTGAGATCGACCTGCGCGTCGGCGAGCTCCTGCTGCGACAGCCACTCATGCAGACCCGAGATGCCAGCTGAAAGCCGCCGGCGCCAGTCGCTGTACGCTTCAAAGCGTGCGGCCAGCTCCCTCCCGTGTGTCATTGCCAAGGCCCCTAGGGTTCGTTTCAAATCAATGTAGCATAAATCGCGCCAAAACAAGGCTCTAGAGGCCAATGCGCTACGCCAAGCCGATGGGGAGTCATTCAGCGCTGGCAAAAAGGACAGTAGTACGTGGCGCGACCGCCCAGCCGGAGCACCCGGATCGGTCGGCCGCAGACCCGGCAAGGCTGCCCCTCACGACCGTACACGTAGTAGTCGAGCTGAAAGGAGCCGGACTCGCCATTGCTGTCGACATAGTCGCGCACCGAGCTGCCGCCCTTGGCAATCGCCTCGGTGAGCGTGTCGCGCACAGCCACCACGAGACGGCCGAGTCGCGCACGTGCAACCCGATTCGCCGCCCGGTCCGGGCGGATGCCGGCACGGAACAGTGACTCGTTGGCGTAGATATTTCCGACGCCGACCACGAGGTGGCTGTCCATGAGCGCGAGCTTGATCGCGGCGGTGCGGCCGCGCAGGGCGCGATAAAGATATTCGGCGTCGAGCTCGGGCGCGAACGGTTCGACGCCGAGGCTGGCCAGCAGGCGATGCTCGGTCGTCGAGCCAGGTGACCAGAGAACAGCGCCGAAACGCCGCGGATCGCGGTAGCGCAGCACGATCCCGTTGTCGAACTCGAGATCGACGTGATCGTGTGGCTGCTTGGGCGGTGGCTGGGTAAATACGCGCAAGCTGCCCGTCATGCCCATGTGAACGAGGAGGGTGTCCGCGCCCAGCCGGAACAGCAAGTACTTGCTGCGGCGATCGACCCGGTCGACCGTACGTCCGACCAGCCGGCGCGCCAGATCGCGCGGAACCGGCCAGCGCAATCGACGGTCGTAGACTCTCACCGCCGTCACTTTCTGACGTTCCACGTGCGGAGCGACTCCGCGCCGAGTCGTTTCGACCTCTGGAAGCTCCGGCATGGACGTGGTGCGGGGCGAGAGCCGATTGTGGCTGCGCCGACTATACCCTAAGATTGTGGGTTCCCGACGGGTCCCGAGACCCGACAGAAAGCGATTTGCAGCGTGCCTTTTTCCCGCCTGTCTTCCGTTGTCAGTACCTCGTTGCTGGTGCTCGTCCTGGCCGCAGCCGCGCTCCCGGCTCGCGCGCAGAACGCTCCGGACGCCGAGTCGGCCACACCCGCGCCCACTTATAGCCCGGAGGTCATGTACCGGGTCCTTGTCGGCGAGATCGCGCTTCAGCGCGGCGAGCCGGCGCTCGCCGCCCGGGCGTATTACGAGGCCGCTCGCGACGCGCAGGATCCGACGCTCGCCCGGCGCGCGACCGAGATCGCCCTGTTCGCGCACCAGCGCGGCCTGGCGATGGATGCGGCGCAGCTTTGGCAAAAGCTCGATCCGAGCTCCGATCGCGCGCGGCAAATGGTGACGATGCTCGGACAGCCGGGCGCGAGCGGCGACCTCAGGGCTGACCTGGAACGTGTCTTCGCCGACGCCGCCGCGAACGGCAAGACCCTCGGCGATGCCTTTCTTCAGCTCAACCGCGCGCTGTCCAGCCAGCCGGACAAGACCTCGGTCTATCACCTGGTCACCGAGCTGGCGAAACCCTACCCCGGCGTGGCCGAGGCTCACTACGCGGTCGCCCTTGCAGGCGCCAATACGGGCCTGACCGACTTCGAGATCACTGCAGCGTCTGCACGCGAAATCAACCGCGCGCTGGAGCTCAAGCCCGGCTGGGAGCGCGCAGTACTCGTCAAGGCGGACATCCTGGCCAAGAGCTCGCCCGACAATGCCATCCGGTATCTCAACGCGTTTCTCGCTGAGACGTCGGGTTCGCGCGCCGCGAGCGGCGCGCTCGCGCAGCTCTATGTCGAGCAGAAGCGTTACGGCGATGCGCGCGGAGTGTTCCAGCGGCTGCTCGATGCCGAGCCGTCGGATCACGAGCTGCAATACGCCGTGGCCGCGATTTCGGTGCAGATGAAGGATTATCCAACCGCCGAGCACATGTTCCAGGAGCTCAAGAAGGCCGGATTCGGTGAGCCGGGCGCGGTGGCCTTCTACCTCGCGGAAATCGCCGAGGAGACGCACCGGTACGATGACGCGATCGCGCGTTATCGCGAGGTCGCCGACGGTGATCGAGCGTGGCTCGCCAAGTTGCGCATTGCCGCAGTCATGGGCAAGCAAGGCAAGGTGGATGCGGCCCGGCAGTTCCTGGCGGCGCTCGAACCGGATGGTCGCGACCAGGAAATCCAGGCAAAGCAGGCCGAAGCGCAGCTGCTCCAGGACGCGCACGACTACCAGGGTGCATACAAGGTATTGAACACCGCGCTCGTGGCCGATCCGGATTCGGCCGATCTGCTCTACGACGTGGCGATGGTCGCCGAAAAGCTCGACCGTATCGACGAAGCCGAGTCGAGGCTCAAGCGCGTCATCGAGCTCAAGCCCGAAAACGCGCAGGCGTTGAACGCACTGGGCTACACGCTCGTCGATCGTACGCAACGCGCCGCCGAGGGGTTGAAGCTCATCGAGAAGGCGCACGCGCTCGCGCCCCAAGACCCCTTCATTCTCGACAGCATGGGATGGGCGCATTTCCGCCTGGGCAATTTCGAGGAGTCCGAAAAATTTCTGAGCCGGGCCCTGTCCGAACGCCCCGATCCCGAGATCGCCGCGCACCTGGGCGAAGTCCTGTGGGCGAAAGGCGAGCGCGGCCGCGCTCAAGAGGTTTGGCAGTCGCAGCTCAAGGAAACGCCGGATAACCCGGTATTGCTCAACACGGTCCGGCGTCTCGCGCCCTGACTTTCCATGCGTCGGCCTCGCGCGGCGACGCTGCAATCACTTGCTCGCCTGTTGACGACTGCGCGCACAGTCGCGCTCTCCGGGGCGCTGGCGGGCTGTGCGCCGGGGGCGCTCGAGCGCGGGCCGACCGAGGCGACCCTCCCTCCCGTGCTGCAGACGTTCGAGGCCACGGGTCGGCTGAGCGCGCGACATGGTGGGGGCTGGCGGCAAACTTTCAATGGCGACATGCCGGCGAGCACGACGACCTCGAGCTCCTGTCGCCTCTGGGCCAAACGATCGCGATCCTCGCCGGCGACGGCGCGAGCGTACGGCTGCAAGCCTCCGATGGTCGAGTCCTGACGGCCGAAAGCTGGACCGCGTTGACCGAACAAGGTCTGGGCTGGCCGTTGCCGGTCGACGGACTGAAGTACTGGATGCAGGGCACTGCCCGCGCTGGAGCGTCTCATACGACCGAAGCGGGTGATGACGGCCGGGCGAAGGTCTTGCGCCAGGATGGCTGGACGATCGTCTACCAGGGGTACACCGAAACTACCGCTGCGGGCTGGCGGCCTTCGAACATGACGTTGAGCTACCCCGACGTGGAGCTTCGCCTCGTGATCGATCGATGGCAATGAGCGGCGCCGAGAAGCTGACCTTGCCGGCGCCGGCGAAGATCAATCTGTTTCTGCACGTCACTGGCCGCCGGAGCGATGGATACCACACGCTCGAAACGCTGTTGGCGCCGATCGACTATGGCGATCGCGTAACACTCACGCTTCGCGCCGGATCCGAAATCGTTCGCACGCGTGGCGTCGCCGA
>VBCL01000035.1:0-496 GCA_005888865.1 Betaproteobacteria bacterium
CGTGTCCCGCCGGACGTGAAGAAGCTTGCCGTCGAAGATGACCTCGCCCTCGACTTTGGTTTCGACCAGATGAGCGTCATCCGATCGGCGTTTGCCCCCGGTCATTGGACCCCCACGCTTGCGGCCTCATTAGGCAACTGAGTGGCGAATTCGGCCGCTGCGCTGCCCCCAAAAGCGGGGGCGCAGTTCGCGCCTTGGGGCGGCCCTGCGTCGCTCATGGCCCGAGCCAATCCTTCGCCACGAGGAAGTCGGCATACAGCCGCGCTTCGGGAGACCCGGGGTCGGGATGCCAGTCGTAGCGCCATTTCACCAGCGGCGGCAGCGACATCAGGATCGCTTCGGTGCGACCGTTCGACTGCAGCCCGAAAAGCGTTCCGCGATCGTAAACGAGATTGAATTCCACGTAGCGGCCACGCCGATACGCCTGGAATTCACGCTCGCGCGCGCCGTACGCATGGTCGTTGCGCCGCGTGAGGATCGGCTCGTAGGCCGGCAG
>VBCL01000035.1:506-10841 GCA_005888865.1 Betaproteobacteria bacterium
CGGCAGAAAATGATCGCCGACGCTGCGCGTGAGCGCGAAGCAGTGCTCGAAACCACCCTCGCTGAGATCATCGTAGAAGATCCCGCCGATACCGCGTGGCTCGTTGCGATGGCGCAGAAAGAAGTATTCGTCGCACCAGCGCTTGAATCTCGGATGGTAGTCGGGCCCGAAGTCTTCGAGCGCGCCGCGGCAGGTGCGATGGAAGTGAATTGCATCGTCCTCGAAACCGTAGTACGGCGTGAGGTCCATGCCACCTCCGAACCACCAGATGGGCTCTGACGCAACCTCTTCGCTAATCGGTAGGGCCACAAACAGGCGCACGTTCATGTGTACCGTCGGCGCGTAAGGATTGCGCGGATGCAACACCAGCGACACGCCCATGACCTCGAAGCCGCGCCCCGAGAGCTGCGGTCGCGCGGCGCTCGCCGACGGTGGGAGGTGATCACCCTTGACGTGCGAGAAGTTGACCCCGCCGCGCTCGAATACGTTCCCCTCTTCGATGACGCAGGTCACGCCTTCGCCGCCGGCTGCGCGCTTCCACGCATCGCGGCGGAACGGCTGGCCGTCGATCGCTTCGAGGCGAGCCACGATACGGGCTTGCAGGTCGACGAAATAGTCGTGGGCGCGGGACGTATCCATGGAGAGTGGTGCAATCGATTCACTGCTGCCAGACGCCGCTTGCGGCGGTTCAGCCTCGGCGCGGCGCCAGCGCCCGATTGCCGATGTCCTTGCGGTATTGCATGCCGTCGAAATGGATGGTGTCGACTGCGGCGTAAGCCGTGCGCTGCGCCTGCCGCACCGTCTCGCCAAGCGCGGTGACGCAGAGCACGCGTCCGCCGGCGGTCACCGCTTTCCCATCGGCGAGCAGAGTTCCAGCGTGGAATACCTTGCACTCTTCGGTCACCGCGTTCAAGCCCGAGATCGGGTCGCCCTTGCGGGGGTTGTCCGGATAACCCGCAGTGGCGAGCACGACGCCCAGTGCCGAGCGCCGGTCCCACTCCGGGTCGGCGCGATCGAGCGTGCCTGACGTTGCGTGCTCGAGCAGATCGACGAGATCCGATTTGAGCCGCATCAGAATGGGCTGCGCCTCCGGGTCACCCAGGCGGCAGTTGAACTCGAGGGTCCGCGGATTGCCGGCCGTGTCGATCATCACTCCGGCGTAGAGAAAGCCGGTGTACGGGATGCCCTCGGCCGCCATCCCCTGTACGGCCGGAAGAACGATCTCGCGCATGATCTTCGCGTGTACGGCCGGCGTCACCACCGGCGCCGGCGAGTAAGCGCCCATGCCACCGGTGTTGGGGCCTCGATCATCGTCGAGCAGGCGCTTGTGGTCCTGCGACGAGGCGAGCGGCAGCACGTTGCGGCCGTCGGCCATCACGATGAAGCTCGCCTCTTCGCCGATAAGCTGCTCCTCGATGACGATGCGCGCGCCCGTCTCATTGTGGTGAATCGCGAGGTTGCCGCCGGAGAGCATCGCGTCGATTGCGGCGTGCGCCTCATTCGTGGTTTCGGCGACAACCACACCCTTGCCCGCGGCCAGGCCGTCGGCCTTGACGACGATCGGTGCGCCCCGCTCGGCCACGTAGGCGTGCGCCTCCGACGCCTGGGTGAACGTTCGATAGGCAGCGGTCGGAATCCCGTGGCGGAACATGAACGCTTTGGCGAAATCCTTCGAGCTTTCGAGTTGCGCCGCGGCGCGCGTTGGCCCGAAGATGCGCAAGCCCGCGGCGCGGAATGCGTCGACGACGCCAGCAGCGAGCGGAGCCTCCGGGCCGACGACCGTCAGCGCGGCCTGCTCGGCTCGAGCGAGCGCAACCAGTTGCTCGGTGTCGGTGATCGCGACATTGGTCAGCCCCGCCTCGAGCGCCGTTCCAGCGTTACCCGGGGCGACGAAGACCTTCCCGACCCGCGGCGAACGCGCGATCTTCCAGGCGAGCGCGTGCTCGCGGCCGCCGGAGCCGATGACGAGCACGTTCACCGCGCGGGTTCCCCTCTCGCTGCTCGCGCCGCTGCCCTCACTTCAGGTCGATCTTGCCGAAGAAGTACAGGACGCTGCCGTGATTGACGCCGCCGCCGAATCTCGGAATATAGCTCGTGAGCAACTCCGCCTTCTGATAGCGCAGCGTGAACAGCGGCAGCACGACCGGTACCGGCCAGCCGCCAACGATGTCGGGGCGCTGAACGATCGCCGCCGCGAAGCCAAGACCGCCTTGTAGGCCCACGCGGTCGCCCCAGTAGGTCGTCCAGGCGTAGCCGAGGTTAAACTGGGCCTGGCGATGCGAATCCTTGAATACGAGCAGGTACACGTTTTCGGTATCGCCGTTGGGCTGCTCGCCGGCGCGCCGCTCGGGCGTCCAGCTGTAGGGAAGGTGCCACTCGTAACCCGAGACGAGCAACGCGTCGTCGCCATGATGATAGGTATCGACGACGTGGCGGCATCCGCTCTCGACCCAGGTCCAGAAGTCCGCGCATTCCACCGCCTGCGCGCGGCCGGGTAGCGCCAGCGAGAGACAGGCGGCGAAGATAGCTGGTTTCAAGACTTTTCTCGATATCAGTGACGGAAGTGACGGACGCCGGTGAACACCATTGCGACTCCCCGCTCGTCGGCGGCGGCGATGACTTCCTGATCGCGCACACTGCCTCCGGGTTGGATCACGGCAACGGCGCCGTTGTCGGCGACGACGTCGAGCCCGTCGCGGAACGGGAAGAATGCGTCCGACGCCACGACCGATCCCGCCAGCGTCAAGCCGGCGTTCGCCGCCTTGAGCGCCGCAATGCGGGTCGAGTCGACGCGGCTCATTTGCCCGGCGCCGATGCCCAGCGTTCGCAAGCCGCCGCAATAGACGATTGCGTTGGACTTGACGAACTTGGCCACCCGCCAGGCAAAAAGTAGATCCGCGAGCTGCTCCGGCATGGGGGATTTTTTGGTCACAACCTTGAGCTCTGTCGCGCCGACGTCGCGCGTGTCCGCCGTCTGCAACAGCATGCCGCCGCCGACCCGTTTCAGGTCCCACCCGCCGCCGCGTGACCCGTCCGCCGGCGCAATCGCGAGCACGCGGACGTTGGCCTTGCGGGCGATCACCACCAGCGCGTCTGCCGTGTAGCGCGGCGCGATCAGGACTTCGACGAATTGCGCGCTCACCGCCTCGACCGTCGCCGCGTCGACCTCGCGGTTGAACGCGATGATGCCGCCGAACGCGGACGTCGGGTCGGTCGCGAACGCCTTGCGGTAGGCGTCGATGAGGTCGTGCGAAAGCGCGACACCACACGGATTGGCGTGCTTCACAATCACGCATGCCGGGTCGCCGAACCCCTGCACGCATTCCCACGCCGCGTCGCTGTCGGCAATGTTGTTGTACGAGAGCTCCTTGCCCTGCAACTGCTGAAACGCAGCGATCGTGCCGGGAACCGGCGGTTCGTCGCGATAGAACGCCGCGGCCTGATGCGGGTTCTCGCCGTAGCGCAGGTCCTCGACCTTGTTGCCCTGCCAGTTCCAGCGCTCCGGAAACGTGCGTGCGACCCCGCTCTCGTCGCGCGCGGTCAGGTAATTGCTGATCGCACCGTCGTAGGCGGCGGTGTGCGAGAACGCCTTCTGCGCCAGCCGGAAGCGCGTCGCCGCCGAAAGCGCTCTGGCGGCGTCGCGCAGCTCGGCGAGAAGCACGGGGTAGTCTTGGGGATCGACGACGATACCGACGTGCGCGTAATTCTTGGCTGCCGCGCGCACCAGCGTCGGTCCGCCGATATCGATGTTCTCGATCGCGTCCTCGAGGCTGCAGCCCGGCCGCGCGACCGTCTCGCGAAACGGATATAGATTGACGACGACGAGATCGATCGTCGGGATGTTGTGCTCCGAGAGCGCGGAGCGGTGCGCGGCGACGTCGCGCCGGGCAAGGATGCCAGCGTGGACCCTTGGATGCAGCGTCTTGACGCGCCCGTCGAGCATTTCCGGAAAACCGGTGTACGCGCCGATCTCCGTGACTGGCAATCCGGCTGCGGTAAGCGTGCGCGCAGTGCCGCCGGTCGAGAGCAGGCGGATGCCGAGCGCAGAAAGACCGCGTGCGAAATCGATGAGCCCGGTCTTGTCGGAGACCGACAGCAGGGCCTGGGTTATCGTCGACACGCTTCAGGCGCCCGGCGTCGGCCGCGTCGAGCCAGGGTCACCGCTCGACGCTCGACCGACGACGTCTCAGCGAATTCCGTACTTGCCAAGCTTCGTCCGCAGCGTGTTGCGGTTGAGCCCCAGCATGTCGGCGGCCTGCGTCTGATTGCCGCCGGCGCGATGCATGATCGTCGCCAGCAGCGATCGCTCGACGTTCGCAATCACCATGTCGTAGATGCCATGTGGAATCTCTCCATCGAGCCTGCGGAAATAATCCTCGAGCGACTTCTCCACACTTCGCCCGATCTCGTTGGTGCCATTGAGTCGCACGGTTCTTTTCACGCTGCGAGGGCCTCCTCTACCCACGGAGCTGCGGCAGCCGCCGCCGGCATATGGTCGAGCCGGTCGGCCTTAGCCGCGAGTCGATCGAAAAACCGGTTCGTGGCCGCGATCTGGGCCGCGGACGTCTCGAGCCGGTTGACCTCGTAACGGAATGCCTCGCCACCGGTGAGGCCCTCCGCGTACCAACCCAGGTGCTTGCGCGCGATGCGCACCCCGGAGAATTCGCCGTAGAAATCATAATGGTCGGCCAGATGCTCGAGGATGATGCGGCGGATCTCCTCGGCCGCAGGCGGGGCCAGCCGCTCGCCCCGATCCAGGTAGTAGCGGATCTCGCGGAAAATCCACGGCCGCCCCTGCGCCGCCCGGCCGACCATGATCGCGTCGGCACCGGTGGACGCGAGCACTTCGCGCGCTTTCTCCGGCGCATCGATGTCGCCGTTGGCAATCACCGGAATCGCCACGGCCTGCTTGACCGCGCGGATCGTATCGTATTCGACCGCGCCGACGAAACCGCACTCCCGGGTGCGCCCATGCACCGACAGCGCCGCAACGCCCGCTTGCTCGGCGATCCGGGCGACGCGCACCGCGTTCTTGTGCGCGTGGCTCCAACCGGTACGGATCTTGAGTGTCACCGGCACGTCCACCGCGCGCACCACGGCGTCGAGAATTGCACCGACCAGCGGCTCGTTCTGGAGCAGGGCCGATCCTGCGGCGACGTTGCAGACCTTCTTCGCGGGGCAGCCCATGTTGATGTCGACGATCTGCGCGCCGTGCTCGACGTTGTAGCGCGCGGCGTCAGCCATCTGCACGGGGTCCGCGCCGGCGATCTGCACGATGACCGGTTCGACCTCGCCGGCATGGTTGGCGCGCCGCTGCGACTTGGCGGTGTCGCGGAGCTCCGGATTCGACGCGATCATCTCCGACACCGCGAGCCCGGCACCGAGCCGTTTGCACAGCTGGCGGAACGGCCGGTCCGTCACGCCGGCCATGGGCGCGACGACGAGATTATTGTCGATGAAATGCAGACCGATTCGCACAGGCGGCAGACCGGGAAAATGAAATCGATTCGGAGTTTGCTTTGGAAAGGATGCGCATTATACCGAGTTTGCCCGCGCGTGTTCAGCGCGATCGTGAGCGACATCAACTCCGGCACAACTTCCGTGCAACGCGTCAGAGCGTGCCTTGATGAATGCCGAACAGCATCGCGCGCGTGAATGCGTGCTTCACGGCGGGCAGCGAGTCGAGCAGAGTGAGCGCCAACCCGCGGGGCCACGACAGTAGCGGTGCATCGGTGCCGAATACGCCAAGCAGCCCGTGCGTGAACGCGATGCCGGCGATCCGGTCGGGACGCCGCCGGCGCGCATAAGCGGCGAGGTGGTCACGCGCACCGATCGCTTCGCGCGGCGTCGCAAGCAACTCCTGCGCCAGCTCGTATGCGTCGCGCAAGCCGAGGTTGAAACCCTGCCCGGCGACAGGATGCAATGCCTGCGCGGCGTTACCCAGGAGCACGCGCCGCTCATCGACAATGCGGCTTGCATACTCCAGCCGCAGCGGAAAGGTCTGCCGCTCGGCGATGTGCTCGAAGCCTGAGAGCGCATCGTGTCGCAAGGCGGCCTTCGATCCGAAGCGATCTGCGAGCTGGGCGAGGAACTCGGCATCGGACAGCGCGAGCAGCGCGTTGGCTCGCGCGGGTGTCGTCGTCCATACCAGGCCGTAGCGATTGCCCAGCGGCAGCAAGGCCATCGGTCCTTCCGGCGTGAAGCGCTCGAAGGCCACGCCGTGGTGCGGCTCGCGGGGAGTGAGCTTGCCGACCAGCGCCACCTGGCCGTAGTCGTGGCTGCGTCGCGCTTTGTCCGCAAGCTCTCCCCCGCCGTCGGCCAGTGCGACCAGTCGTGCGGTCGATTCGAACGCTGCCCCGCCTTGTGTCGCCTCGATGGTTGCGTAGGCGGGCGTCGCGCCGATGCGCGTTGCGGCGCAGTCGTAGCGAATTTCGCATCCACTCCGCGCGAGGGCGGCGTCGAGCGCCGCCTGCAGGGCACGATAGCTGACGACGTAGCCCAGGGCCGGGAGCCCCTGCTCGCCCGCGTCGAGGCGCGCGTGTCCGAATCCGCCGCGTTGCGAGATATCGATCGCCATAATCGGCGTTACCGCGGCGGGCGCCGCAGCGACCGCACTCCAGACGCCCAGCCGCTCGAAGATCAACCTCGCGCCATGCGACAGCGCAAGCGAGCGGTCACCACGCCCGACCGTGCCTTCGGCGCGAGAGTCGAGGGCGACGACGTCGAGGTCGGCGTCGGCGAGCGCCAACGCAAGAGTGGCGCCAACCGGCCCGGCGCCGATGATGACGACATCGTGCAGCATCAAGCGGCTCGCTACAGGACGCAGTGCAGCCGCGCCGGCTTCAACGAGCCCTCAGCGAGCGCACAGGGCTTCCACTTCCGCAACAGATTTCGGCGTCGCGGCGGTCAGGTTCTCGTGGCCATGTGCCGTGACCAGGACGTCGTCCTCGATCCGCACGCCAATATCCCAGAACTCCTCGGGCACGTTATCTGCGGGCCGGATGTAGCAACCGGGCTCGACGGTGAGCACCATCCCGGGCTCGAGCGTTCGCGACTCGCCGTCGATGCGGTACAGCCCGACGTCGTGGACATCAAGACCGAGCCAGTGACCCGCCCGGTGCATATAGAACTGCTTGTACGCGCCGGATTCGAGCACGGCATCGAGCGACCCTTCGCACAGCTTGAGATCGATCAGGCCTTGAGCGAGCACGCGCTCGGCCACCTTGTGATAGTCGTGAAACGGCTTGCCGGGAGCCACCGCATCGATGCACGCGAGCTGTGCGGCGAGGACCAGCTCGTAGATCGCTTTCTGGGCGCCGTTGAAGGCGCCCCCAATGGGAAACGTGCGGGTGATGTCGGAGGCGTAGCCCTGGAACTCGCACCCGGCATCGATCAGCAACAGATCGCCTGCCTGCATCTGCCGGTTGTTCTCGCGATAGTGCAGGACGCAGGCGTTGGGACCGGAGGCGACGATCGAAGGATAAGCGACGGCCTGCGCGCCGAAGCGCAGGAACTCGTGCGCGAGCTCCGCCTCGACCTGATATTCGTACCAGTTGGGCTCGGCCCGGGCCATGGCGCGGCGATGCGCGCTGCTCGAAATCTCCGCCGCGCGCCTCATGAGCCCCAGCTCCCCAGCGTCCTTGACCAGCCGCATCGCGGCGATCGCCGAGCGTACGTCGATCACCGTTTCCGGCGCGGCGATGCCGGTGCGTACGCGGTTGCGGACCTCGTTGAGCGTCGCGGTGATCGCATGGTCCCAGCCTGCGTAAAGGCCCAGCGGGGTATACAAGGCGGGCTGGTCGCAGCTCCATTCGGCGAGCTTGCCGGCGAGCTCGGCGATCGAATACGCCTCGTCGAAGCCGAAGATCTCGCGCGCAGCATCGGGCCCATAGCGGAAGCCGTCCCAGGTCTCACGCTCCGGGCTCTTGTCGCGGCAGAACAGCACCTGTCGCGACTCGCCAGCCTCGCGTCCCGCAACGAGGACCATGACCGCGTCCGCCTCCGGAAAACCGGAGAGGTAGTAGAAATGGCTGTCCGGCCGGTACGGGTAATGCGTGTCGGCGTTGCGGATCGCCTCGGGCGCCGTCGGAACCGCGGCGAGACCGCCACCGGTCTGTGCGCGCATCTCCGCGACGACACGCGCGCGGCGCTCACGGTGGTGGTGATGGGCGTGCTTCATCGGGTTTCGGGCAGAAGTAAACGGGGAAGGCGCCATTATAGGCTGGCTGGGCTGGGCAGGCTCGCCCCGCCGGAGACGCTGTACCATCCGCCCATGACCGCGCCTCGATCCGCCGCAACGCCGCTCGACCCGCGCGAGGCGAAGCGCTCGCTGCGCGAACGCGTCGTGCAAGCTCGCGACGCGTTGCCCATGGCAACCCGGGTCCGCTACGCCGACACGATCATCGCCAGGGTTCGGGCCCGCGAGGATTTCCAATCGGCCCGCACGGTGCTCCTCTCGCTTGCCTTCCGCAGCGAGTGGGAGACGCGCCCGTTGTTCAATGCCGCACTCGTGCTCGGCAAGACGCTCGTCGTGCCGCGCGTGAATTTGGCCACCCGCATGCTGGACCTCTACGCGATCGGTGACCTCGAACGCGACGTCGCCAGCGGCTATCGCGGTATCCCGGAACCGCTGGGCCACTGCCAGAGCGTCGCGCCGTCTGCCGTCGACTGGGTGCTGGTCCCGGGCGTGGCGTTCGACGAGCGCGGCCACCGCATCGGCTACGGCGGCGGCTACTACGATCGCCTGCTGCCGACGCTTCGCGACGACGCGCAGCGGGTCGCCGGCGCGTTCGAGTTGCAGCTGATCGACCAGGTCCCAGCCGCGGCGCACGACCTCAAAGTCGACGCGATCGTCACCGAGCTCCGTACCCTCGAAGGCCTCCGCGGCGACGCGTCCTGATCGACTCTGACCCACCTTCGCGAGCTGTCTGGAACCGGTTTCGACCCCGTGGTAGCATGCCTATTCGCCGCTCCTGCGGCGAACCCGAACACGTCCGAGCGCATCCCCCGGCGCACGCAACGAATCGCAATACCCAGCGGCAATCCTTCGCGAGGAATTTCCATGGACAGGCAACCCGACGTCGACCCGCAAGAAACGCGGGAGTGGCTGGACGCGATCGACGGCGTCATCGACCACGAAGGCCCCGATCGCGCGCATTTCCTCATCGAGCAGCTCATCGACAAGTCGCGCCGGCGCGGAGCATACGTGCCGTTCTCGGCTAACACCGCGTACATCAATACGATTCCTGCCGACCGACAGCCGAAGATGCCCGGCGACCAGGGTATCGAGGAAAAGATCCGCAATTACGCCCGCTGGAACGCGATGGCGATGGTGGTGCGCGCCAACAAGCACACCAATGTCGGCGGACACATCGCGAGCTACGCCTCGGCGGCCACGCTCTACGACGTCGGTTTCAACCATTTCTGGCACGCCCCGTCCGCGGACCATGGCGGCGATCTGGTGATGATACAAGGACACTCCTCGCCCGGCGTCTACGCCCGCGCGTTCATGCTCGGCCGCTTCACCGAAGAGCAGATGGACAACTTCCGGCAGGAAGTCGACGGCAAGGGCATCTCCTCGTATCCGCACCCATGGCTGATGCCGGAGTTCTGGCAGTTCCCCACCGTGTCGATGGGCCTGGGGCCGCTCATGGCGATCTATCAGGCGCGGTTCATGAAGTATCTGCAGGATCGGGGCCTGGCGCGGACCGAAGGCCGCAAGGTGTGGTGCTTCTGCGGAGACGGCGAGATGGACGAGCCCGAGTCCATGGGCGCGATCGGCATGGCCGGACGCGAGATGCTCGACAACCTGATCTTCGTGGTCAATTGCAATCTGCAGCGACTCGACGGTCCGGTGCGCGGCAACGGCAAGATCATCCAGGAGCTCGAAAGCGATTTCCGCGGCGCCGGCTGGAACGTGATCAAGGTGATCTGGGGCACGCAGTGGGACACGCTGCTCGCGCGCGACAAGAAGGGCATCCTGATGCGCCGGATGATGGAGTGCGTCGACGGCGAGTACCAGACGTTCAAGTCGAAGAACGGCGCCTACGTTCGCGAGTACTTCTTCAATACACCGGAGTTGAAGGAGCTGGTTGCCGACTGGACCGACGATGAGATCTGGCACCTGAACCGCGGCGGACTCGATCCGTTCAAGGTCTACGCCGGCTACCACGCCGCGGCCAATCACAAGGGGCAGCCCACCGTGATCCTCGCCAAGACGATCAAGGGCTACGGCATGGGAGAGGCGGGCGAGGCGCAGAACATCACCCATCAGCAGAAGAAGATGTCGGTCGACTCGATCAGGGCGATGCGCGACCGGTTCCAGATTCCCGTTCC
>VBCL01000042.1 GCA_005888865.1 Betaproteobacteria bacterium
CTCGCGAAGATCGGCGGATCGAGTTGCTGCGCTGACGCGGACAAATCGGACGACGACAATGCCTGCAGTTCGCGCTCGGTCACGCCATTCGGGTGGCTTTGCCGCCACGACGGATCGGCGGGCGCGGTGCTGAAAACGGGGCGATTGAATCGCGTCGATTCTGCCGCCGTGTGACCGCCATTGAAGTATCTGTAAGACTCGCCGCTAAACGGATTCATGCTGCTGTCGTCGGCCAGCGCCATGCTGGACGCGCCAAGCGAGAGCGCTATTGCCACAACCAATTGCTTGCTCGATGAGTATGGTTTGCGATACATGGCTTGCTCCTTCAAAGAAATGGCCCTTGCCCGAATAACAACGTGAGGCTGCTACAGGCGTCGTCGGCATCGATAGGGAAGTTCCGCCGACGAGCGATCACGCATTCCAGAATGGCCGTATCGCCTCTGCACCAAGGTCACGAGCTTCAGTGCCATCGGTGACGCGCGTTCGCATACCTGTCAGACCGCAGCAGTGTGGCCGGTATGCCCATTGGAATAACAAGAGCCAGTCGCCGGTAGGTGGGCGGCGCCAATGCTCGCTCGAACGACGCAGTCCAACTCAAGTGTCATATCACGTTGGCAGGGAGATCGTTGCCTTTGGAATAAAACCGCCTGCATCGGGGTTTGGCAGGAGAGCATGGAGCACAGATTTGTCCGATCACAGCCGCTTCGAAGAGCTGGTCCTGCCGCACCTGAACGCGGCGTACAACCTCGCGCGGTGGTTGACGCGCGATGTCAACGATGCAGAGGACATCGTTCAGGAGGCCTGCATGCGTGCGATGAAGTATGTCGGCTCGCTGACCGGCGACGACGCCCGGGCGTGGTTCCTGACCATCGTGCGCCACGCATTCTATGACTGGTGCAAACGCAATCGTCCGGCGGAGATCACGCGGGACGACGGCAGCGCGATCGACCAGGCGGTCGACCCGGCCGCCGTCGATCCGGAGCAGGCGTCACTGCGCGCCGCCGAATCGAAGGCGCTGGCGGACGCGATCGCTGCGCTGCCGCTGGCCTATCGGGAAGTACTGATTCTGCGCGAGTTGGAAGAGCTGTCGTACAAGGAGATCGCGCGCATCGCGGAGATTCCGGTCGGTACGGTCATGTCGCGGCTCGCGCGTGCTCGGGGCCTGTTGCAGCGGTCGCCGCTCTTGCACGCGGTGCACTGACGCCTGGAGATCGCTATGAACTGCAAACAAACGCAAACCCTGGTCGCTGCGTACGTCGACAGTGAAATCGACGCGCTCCGAAGATACTCGATCAAGAAGCATCTACTCGACTGCGCCGATTGCGCAGCCAGGCATGAGAGCATCCTGGCGCTGCGCGCACGGATTCGGGCCGAGGTGCCGTACTTTGCTGCGTCGCCGGCGCTGCGCGCGCGAGTTCGTACGGCGGTGGGAACCTTGCGCGTATCCGTACGGCCTCGGTCCCGCCCGACCGGCGATCGCTGGCGCTGGCTTAGTGGAGGCGTCCTCGCGGGATGCACGGCCAGCGTATTCGCGTGGATGCTTGGCACTACGGTTCTCGCGTGGCATGCAAACGAGGATTTCGCAGTCGCTGCGGTCGCGGCCCACGTTCGTGCGACGCTTGGCGACCATCTTATCGAGATCGCGTCGTCGGACCAGCATACCGTCAAGCCATGGCTCTCCGCGCGGCTCGACTACTCACCGCGCAGGATCTGGCGAACGAAGGGTTCACGCTGATTGGGGGCCGACTCGTTTATCTCGAGCGGCGCCAGGTTGCCACGCTCGTCTACCGCTACCGCAAACACACCATCGACGTGTTCGTGCGGCCGGAAACATCGCGGGCGCCGAGGTCGGCGCTGCGCGCCGTGCGCGGATTCAACGTCGCCCGCTCGAACGGCCAGGACATGGACTGGCTCGCGGTGTCGGATGCCGAGCCCTCGGTGCTGTCGGCATTTGTGCAACGGCTTGCGCGCAAAGACATTACGCAATAGGCGCCGCCCCCGTCATGGTCCATTGCCTGCCGGCGTATCGGATGACGCGACGCGATCTGCGCCTTGGCTCCGGCCTGGTTCTGTTCGCCTACATTACGGCGCACCTCGCCAACCACACGCTGGGGCTCGTGTCGGTGAACGTGGCCGAGGCAGGTCTACGCGTAGCCGTGACGTTCTGGCACAGCGTTCCAGGTACGGTGCTTCTCTATAGCGCAGCAGCGATCCATCTCGCACTGGCGATGGTCGCCGTCTACGAGCGCCGCACGCTGCGCATTCCTGTGACTGAAGCCTTGCGCGTTGCACTTGGATTCGGGATCCCGCTGCTGTTGATCGGCCACCTTGCGTCCACGCGTTTCGCATTCGAGCTTTACGGCCTCCGCTCCGATTACGCTCGCATCGTCTGGGCACTTTGGACATCCGATGGTGAAGAGCGCCAGCTCGCGCTCCTCGCGCCAGGCTGGTTGCATGGTTGCCTTGGCCTCAATTTCGCATTTGGGCACCGTCCCCTGTTCCGGCGAATACGCCCGCTGTTATTCGGCCTCGCGCTCCTGCTGCCTGTGCTCGCAGCGCTGGGTTTCCTGTCGATGGGGCGCGAGCTCGCGGTTCTGGGGGCGGATCGTGCCTGGCTCGAAGCGCATGTGCCGTTGATGAATCCAGACCAGAGGATCAGGTTGGGGCGCATCCGCGACGTATTGCTTGTCGCGTATTTCGGTGCGATCAGCCTGGTCCTCGCCGCGCGTCAGTTGCGATCGGTGCTCGAGCGCAGAGGCAAGGCGATGATCACGATCCGCTATCCTCAGCGCGACGTGCGGGTGCCTCGCGGCTGGACGGTGCTCGAGACCAGTCGCCACTGCGGCATTCCGCACCGAGCGATGTGCGGGGGTCGCGCGCGCTGCTCAACCTGTCGAGTGCGCGTCATCGAGGGCGCCAGCCGTTGTCCGCCTCCCGGACCGGACGAACGCGAAACACTCGAACGCGTGCGCGCATCCTCCGAAGTGAGGCTCGCGTGTCAATTGCGGCCGGATACGGACATCGCCGTCATACCGTTGTTCAGCGCATAAAGCGCTAGCCCGCGGCGTCATCACGACGCCGGGAGCGACAGGTCCCGGCAGCACATCGTACGACGTCTAGCCGGCAGGTCTGCCCCTCGCGTCGCCTATCGCGCCCTTCTCCCGCCGCTCGTACTTCGCTTCCGGCGTTGTTATTCCCCGGGGAATAACAACCACGCCGCCGGAATACACACGGAGGAACGAGCAGCATCTGTCGGGAGAAATATTTTCGCAATCCAGCACTCGGAGGAGCGGTCATGGAATCCAGGAATGCATTCAAGGCGAAAACGCTTGCGGTGGCGATCGCCATCGGCTTGGGCGGCACGGCCACCGCGGCTCGTGCCGAGGAGTTGCAAGATCTGAAGGCGCAGATCGAGGCACTGCAGAAGAAAGTCGGTGAGCTGGAAATAAAGCAGGAGACCACGGAGAAGAAGCAGGCGGCCCTTCCGGACAACGTCGTCACCGGCGGTGCCACCAAGGGTTCGTTCAAGCTGCCCGGGTCGAATACGTCCGTCACGGTAGGCGGCTATGTGAAGCTCGATGCGGTCTTCAGCAATCCCAGCGCCGGCGTCGATACTAAAGCCGACCTGTCCCTGGATCCGACCGCCATCGCGGTCGGCCCGACCGCAGGCAACAACGAGCGCAATCAGGTCAAATTCGGAGCGCGGGAATCGCGGCTATTCGTGAAGACCAACACGCCGACCTCGATGGGCGACCTGAACACGCACGTCGAATTCGATTTCTACGGCGCCGATGGCAACGAGAGTGTGAGCAACTCCCATGGCTTCAGACTTCGACACGCCTATGGAACGCTGGGCAATCTCCTCGCGGGTCAGACCTGGACCAACTTCATGAATCCCGCGTCGCTGCCCGATACGCTGGATTTCGGTGGTCCCGTCGGCCAGATATTCGATCGGCAGGCGCAGGTGCGCTGGACGCAACCGTTCGGCGACTCCGGATCGACAACGAGGGGCCAATGGTCGGTCGGGCTGGAGAATCCTGAAACGGTGGTGCAGATCCCGGGGGGCGCGAGCTTCCGGGCCGACGACGACCGCTTCCCTGACATCACCGGGCAGGTCGTTTTCAACACGTCGATCGGCAAAATCTCTGTCCACGGTCTGATGCGGGAGATCCGGATCGACTCCGCCGCCGCACCCGCGGCCGTGAGCCAGAAGTGGGGCGGAGCGGTCAGCGTTGCCGGCGTCATCCCGGCTGTCGGCCGGGACGACTTCCGATTCACCGCAAGCGCAGGGAACGCGATTGGCCGCTATTCCAACGGCTTCTTCCCCGATGGCGTCGCCGGCAGCGACGGGCAAATCCGTTTGCCAAAACAATGGGGAGGCTTCGCCGCGTACCGCCACTACTGGTTCGACCCATTGCGCTCGAACCTGGTGCTGTCGATGGCGAGCGAGAACAATCCGGCCGGCGCTCCTGCGAACACCAACAAGAGCACTGCCTCGGCACATGCCAACCTGATCTGGAGCCCGGTCGCGAACGCCGACCTCGGCATCGAGTACATCTACGCGGAACGCAAGACCGAGGATGGGCTCAGGGGCCACCTGAACCGGCTCCAGGCTTCGGCAAAGTACGCGTTCTAGTGTTTACGAGACCCGCGGCGCAAACATGGGAACGCGCGCGCATTCGACGCCTAAGGCACCAGCCTCCAGCCATTCGGACAGTCTTGCACCGCGGGATAGTAGTTCGCAGCTTCCACGCAGTAATAGTAGAACCCGTCGAGTGTTCGATAGGCATCCATGAACGGAGGCTGATAGTACGAGCCGTACGCAGGACCCACGAAGATCGGCACTGCCACGACGACGACGGCAGGGCGGCGTAGGTGATCTCGATCGCCGTCACTCTTGCGCGGGGCATCCGCTCGGCGCGCGCCGTCCATTTGCGGGACCGCCGCATACGGACGTTGACCATCCTGTGCGTTGCTGATCGCCGTTCCGCCGAGGAGTGTCACCGCAACCACACCGAGTATCAGCGCGAATTTCTTCATCTTCGGCCTTCCGGGTTTGCCCAATGCTGGCGCTGGAGTCCCCGATGGTCGTACCGGGGCGGTCCGACGTAACACGCCATCTGCCTTTGAAAACAGGCTGCGAGCCTCATTATTCCGTTTCCGGCGGCCCTCGGTCGCATCGGCCCGAGGTTCTCGTCCGAACCGTCGCCAGCCTCAAGCGAGCTTGCCAACCTGCGCCTCGAGCAGCGACCAGGCCCTCGCTCCGTAAATCTCCTTCCAGCGTGCGTAGAACGCGGCGAGAGGTTTGCGGAACCCGGTCGTGTCCGCGTCGTTGACGATCATTCCCTTGCTGCGGAGCACGCCCAGCGCGTCGGCATTGAGCTTCGCAATATCCTTGCGCTGCCCGAGGGCCGCGGCCTCGGCGTGCTTGTCGACGATCGCCCGAATATCGGAGGGAAGCGCTTTCCATGCCTCTCCATTGGCGACCAGCGTAAAACCCGACCACCAGTGGTTCGTCAGGCTCAGATAGGTCTGCACCTCGTAGAGCTTCAGCAAGACGATCAAGCCGAGCGGATCGGTCTGACCGTCGACGATGCGCTCCTTGCAGACTCGGTACAGCTCGCTCAGCGTGAACGTCATCGGCTTGGCACCGAGCGATTCGAAGAACTCCACTGTCATCTTCTGCACCGGCGTGCGGATCTTCATGCCGACGAGATCGTCGACGGTGCGGATCGGCTTGGTGCTGGTCGTGAGGTGATGGAAGCCGTTGTCGAATCCACGTCGGAAAGCGTAAAGCCCCTTGGCCATCAAATCGGCTCGGATGAATTCACCGAGATCGCCGTCGAGTGCGGTGAACACGTCCTCGGAGCTCTTGAACGTGAACGGCAGTCCGGGCATCTCGGTCACCGGCACGAGCGGCCCGAAGACGTTGCCGCCCATGTACATCTCCATCTCGTTCTTCTGCAGCATCGCGAGCATAACGTTGTCGGACCCGAGCTTGCCGGCAGGGTACAGGTCGATCTGCATCCGGCCACCGGTCTCGGCGCGGATGTTATCGGCCATTGCCTTAAGTCGGATGTAATTCGGGCTGTCCTCCGGCTGGCTTAAGCCCAGCCGATAACGGATGTCGGCGGCCCTCGTATCCGTGCTTGCCAGCATTGCCGCAGCGGCAGTGCCGATCATGAAGCGGCGACGGGAAAACGTCTTTGGATCGATGGACGGTTTGCGCATGGTGTCGACGAAACTCCCGTAGTCGCGAAGGAAGATTGCACGGTGCAAATCTTACTCGCGAAGCCCTCGAGCCGCACAGGCGGGTATGCCCACCGGACAGCGCGTCCCTTGACCCACCGAAGGCAAGCGGAGTAGCGTAAAAGTACCTCTCCGGGCGGAGAATTCCCATGCCGACGATCAAGCTGACCAAGGGCATGACGGTACGCACGTTCACTCCGGTACCGCCCAAGTTCAATCCACTGAAGGCAACGCCGCGCGAGCTTTCAGCCTACGGCTTTCCCGCGCGCCCAAAAGACCCGAATCTTCTGAATCGCTGGACGACCTTGCTGAGTCGGCCGATCAGCGTGATCCAGCCGAAGTTCCGTCCCCTGACTCGCGCCGCGCAAAAGCTACCTAAAAAACTGGTGGCCCCCGCGCTTCCCAATATTCCGCCGCCCATGCGGACCAACTACATCGGCGGCGCGACCGCGACGGCAGCCGCGGCGGCGGGTACGGTTCGCTGGATCGAAGGAACGTTCACGGTCCCCGACGTCTATCCGCCCGCGGGCGGCGACAGCGACGGATATCCCTTCGGCGCCTGGGTGGGTATCTTCGGCGACGGTTCCAATAGCTCGCTCCTCGCGGGATGGGATAGCTACGTCTACTGGACGGGACGCGACCTCAAGCGCTCGCAGTACGTCTGGTGGAGATGGGAACCGGGCGACGCCAGCTATTTGACAAATTTCTTCATCGACCTGGGCGACACGATCAACTTCGTGATCTGTCTGGACTTCGGCTCCACGGTGCGCGCCCGGCTCTCATTCAACAACATCACGACCAGTCAGGCGACGACCTTCATCGTCACCGCGCCCAGCGGCACCGAGCTGACCGGCGACACCGCGGCCTGGCTCCTGAACAACGGAGTCTACGATTTCAACGGGCCTTTCATCGCCCGTTTCGGAGAGATGTACATCGACGAGTGCAACGCCGGGACGACCGACAGTCCCGCGATTCTCAACCCGACGCAACTGATCTACCTGACCGATTTCTCCGACCCTGCTGTCGATGTCGTGTACGCCAATATCCGGGCGTCAACGCTGCTGCAGCTCCGCTATGTGGGTCCGTAGAGACGCGAGGTCGGTCGGCGGCTCGGCCAATCATGCCGGCGTGACGTGAATCTCAGGAATCCTGTCGTCGTAGAAGGCGAGCCGGCCCGCAAGATCGCGGTGCTCGTCGTAGGGTTCCTCGTAGCTCCAGACTGCATCGGCAAGCCGGTGGCCATCGACGTTGAGGCTGTAGTAGCGCGCGGTTCCCTTGAAGGGGCACTTGGTCGTCGTGGCTGATCGCTCCAGCCTATCCGTTCGAACGTCATCTCTCGGGAAGTAATAACGGGCCGGATACCCGTCCTCGTCAACGCGGATCACGTCGCGCGAGTCGGCGAGAACCTGTCCGTCGACTTCCACGGTCACGCGCTGGTCGAGACGCCGCTCGTCCACTTTATGTTCCGGATGCTGCTGGTGCCCTGGTGATTTACCCATGCTGATCTCCTGTCACGAAGCGACCACGCTCTTTCGGCTGTGACCAATCGTCAGAGGCAGGGGTTCCTCGGCCCGCAACGCTTGCGCCCAATGGTCCCCGTCGTCGCGTCCGTCCCGCTAGGCCGCAGCGACGTTGACCGAAGGCGCCATTGGGCGCCGATAGCGGGCTTGGGCAAGCCAATTGGACGCGACAGTCAGCAGCAGGGTTGCCGTCATCAGGACGAACGCCATCGCGGCGCCGAACGGCCAATTGGAAAGTCCCGCGAACTGGTTGTAGACGGTCGGCCCCATCATCTGAAACGTCGGGCCGCCGAGAAGGACCGGCGTGGCATAGGCGTTCATCGCCAGGATGAACGACAGGATCGTGCCGGCGATCACGCCCGGCATGGCGAGCGGCAGGATGACGTGACGAAACGTGCGCCAGGGGTTCGCCCCGAGGCCGAGCGCGGCTTCCTCGATCGCGCG
>VBCL01000043.1 GCA_005888865.1 Betaproteobacteria bacterium
CGATATTCAGCAACCCGGCCGGGCCCCAGCGTGCACCTGCCCAGCCGTCGACTGCCGTCATGTAGCCGATCGGCATATTCGACAGTGATGCAAAGAGGCTGTACTTCGTGGCGGCCGCGCCACGACCGATCGCTTCGAGCACCACGGCGGAGAAACCAGCATACGTGAGCCCCGTGATGAACGCGTAGGCCAGCGTGAAGACGACGTACATGTTCTCGGTGCGCGGTGCGAGCGCCATCGCGACCGCACAGAGCGCCTGCAGAATGCCATAAAGCGCATAGGCGGCCTTGCGGTCCATATGGTCGCAGGCATAGCCGCCCGCCAGGCAGCCCGCCGCCGACACGAGGCCGCCGAGCGCGCCGGTCACCAGCGCAACGGTATCCGCGCTCGCCTTCCAGTCTCCGGCCACGGCCGACCACAGGTTCGACGCTGCGCCGGTGCCGATCGGCAGAAAGCAGATAAGAAGCCCCAGAAAGCCGCGGCGCGAGCGCGCCACCTGCCACAGATCCTGGAGGAGGCTCATGACCGTCTTGCGATAGGTTCCCAGCCGAAGCGTCGATGGCGGCTCGGCCACGAACACCAGCGCTGCGCAACACAGCAGACACGTCGCGCCCAGCGCCGCGCTGCCGATCCACGGCGGTGGAACGTTCTGCGCCATCCACAAGCCGGCTCCACCGCCGAGCCCCATTCCACCGAGATTGCCGGCCTGAAACCATCCGCCCGCGCGACCCTTGGCATTGTCGGGGGCGTCGTAAGCCATCAGGCTCTCGACCGCCATCGCGAGAAACGTCACTGCCAGATTCGAGATCAGCACGACCGCGGTCAGCAGCGGCAATGAGCTCTCATTGGCCGGAACCGCTCCGGTCACGTAGATTCCGACTGCAGTGACCAGCGCAGAGAACACGTACCATCGCTTCCGCGTAAGCGTCGTATCCGCGATCGGTGCCCATAGAAATTTCCACGTGTGCGGCACGTAACTCAGGGCGACGAGCTCCGCGGACTGTTCGATGCTTACGCCGGCCTGCGTCAGGAGATAGACGACCGCCACCGTGAGGTATCCGGACATCACTCCGAACGGCAGGATCAGGATCATGAACACCACCGGATGCGGCGCGTGCGTCCGGGCGCCCGGATCGCGCATCATCGGGGGTAAGTCCGAGTACGTTGCCTCACCACGGCCACGCCGCCCACAGCATGGTGAGACCCGAAACGAGCAGCAGTCCATCCATCAGCAGACGAAAGCGCTCCGCCTCGAGCCGGAGCACGAACCGACGCGCGATAACGGCACCCGCCATCAGCGACGACCCGACGATGATCCCTGCGATCAGCAGCTCCGACGGCAATGCGCCTAGCGCACCGAACGTCACTGCCTTGCTTACATAGACTGCCAGCGAGCTCGCGGCCTCGGTCGATAGAAATGCGCCCTTCACCAGTCCACGCGCGAGAAAGAGCGGCGCGGTAATCGGGCCGGTCGACGCGACGATGCCCGTCAGATAGCCGGCGAGCGCACCAACGCCCGCCAGCTGCCCGAGCGACAGGCGCACGCCACGCGCCGCGAGAGCGCGGCGTGCCGGAATCGCCATCACGAAGAAAACACCCAGTGCGGCCTCGACGAGCCACGGCGGAAGCAGCAGCAGCGTCCGCGCACCGAGTGCGGCCGCGGGAGCGGCGGTCGTTGCGTACGCCGCGCACGCGCGCCACTCGACCTCGCGCCACCAGACCAGGATGCGCGAGAGGTTGGCCATGATCGAGGCGGTCGCCATGATCGGTACCGCCCGCTGTGGCCCGAACAGGATCACCAGCGCCGGCATCACCATGATCGACGAACCGAAGCCGACAATGCCGCTGATCGTCCCCGCAACGAGGCCGAGCGCCAGAATCGCCAGATAGTCGACCGGGCTCGTCATCGACGCTGGTCGCGACGTGTGCGTCCCGGCCCGCGCGCCGCGTGCCGCAACCCCGCGGCGAATTCACCCCTGCCTGCGCGGTGTGGGCACGATCTCACTCCGTGTATTGGGCTTTGCCGTCGCCGAACGACCAGTTTTCCCAGGCGACCTCGACGAGGTTGATGAAAAGGTCCTGCGGCCTGAGGCCCGGATTATCTGCGAGCAGTGCAGCGGCACGCGCCATGAAGTCCCTCTTCTGCGGCGGCTTGCGTCCCGCGGAAAGCGTGATCTGCACCAGCACCACGTCATCGCTTCGCTGGATGCCGAGATACGTCGGATCGTAGATCAATCCGTCGGCGTCGTGCTCGGTGACGACCTGGAACCGATCGTGCTCCGGTGCGGCGAGCGTCTCGACCATGGCGCGATGAATGCCATCGGCGATCGCCCGCCGGTATTCGGCCGACTTTCCGGCGCGCAAGGAAATACGAACAAGCGGCATGGTTCGACCCCTCGGTTGGGATTCGGACCCGATTTTCGCACGCAATGGCGGCTCTCGGAGACTGGGGCGGGAAAGTCGAGTCTGACCCTACTTTCCCCTTTACAATCGCGAGCATGCGCTGGGTCCGGCTCGCAAAAATCTGGCTGATCGCGCTCAAATACGGGCTCGACGAATTCCTGCTCGGACACGAGCGCTTTGCGTGGCTCCGGCCCACGGTGCGCGCGCTGACGTTCTGGCGCGACCTCTCCGCGCCGCGCGCAGTGCGCCTGCGCCTGGCACTGGAAGCTCTCGGACCGATCTTCGTCAAATTCGGCCAGATGCTCTCGACGCGGCGCGACCTGATCCCACCGGACATCGCCGACGAGCTGGCCAAGCTGCAGGATCGCGTGCCGCCGTTCCCCACCGAGCAGGTGATCGCGACCCTCGAGCACCTCTACGGCAAGCCGGTCGCACAGGTTTTCAAAACCTTCGAGCTCGAACCGGTGGCAAGCGCTTCGGTCGCGCAAGTCCATCTCGCCGAGCTGCCGGACGGCACCCTCGCCGCGGTGAAGGTCCTGCGGCCGGATATCGCGGCCACGATCGAGAAAGACCTCGCGCTGATGCAGATGGGGGCGTGGGCGGTCGAAACGCTGTGGCGAGAAGGCAAACGCCTGCGGCCGCGCGCGGTCGTCGCCGAGTTCGACAAGACGATTCACGACGAGCTCGACCTCGCGCGCGAAGCCGCCAACTGCTCGCAGCTGCGGCGCAACTTCCTGCATTCACCGCTGCTCCTGATCCCCGAGGTGTACTGGGATTGGTCGAGCACCGAGGTAATGGTCATGGAGCGGATGGCAGGCACGCCGATCGGCCAGGTGGATCGACTCCGAGAGCAGAACGTCGACATTCCGAGGCTCGCCCGCGCCGGCGTGGAGATCTTCTTCACACAGGTGTTCCGCGACGGTTTCTTTCACGCCGATATGCATCCGGGCAACATCTTCGTGGCCACCGATCCGGCGAATCACGGCAAGTACGTCGCGCTCGATTTCGGCATCATGGGCACGCTTTCGGAGACCGACAAGAACTACCTCGCACAGAATTTTCTCGCCTTCTTCCGGCGCGACTATCATCGTGTCGCGACCGCTCACATCGAGTCGGGATGGGTTCCCCCCGAGACGCGCGTCGACGAGCTGGAAGGCGAAATCCGCGCCGTGTGCGAGCCGATCTTCGACCGGCCGTTGAAGGAAATCTCGCTGGGCCGCGTGCTCGTGCAATTGTTCAAGGCGTCGCGCCGATTCAACGTCGAGATCCAGCCGCAACTGGTACTGCTTCAGAAGACCCTGCTCAACGTCGAAGGCCTCGGCCGCCAGCTCGATCCGGACCTCGACCTGTGGATCACCGCCAAGCCTTTCCTCGAACGCTGGATGAAGGAGCAGGTCGGCTGGCAGGCGCTCGTCCGGCGCTTGCGCGATGAAGCGCCGTTCCTCGCCACCATGGTCCCGCAACTGCCACGGCTCATCCATCAGAGCCTTTCCAAGCCCGCGGCCATGTCGTCGGATACGCTTGATGCACTCGCTGCCGCGCAGCGCGCCCGCAACCGGTGGCTGGCGCTCATCGCGGCGCTGCTCGCAGGCGCCATTGTCGCGCTGGTCTGGCCCTCGTTCCGCGCCTAGGTCCGCAGCCGGCCGGCGGGCATAAAACGCTTGTTATTTATTACATCGTGCTGTAACGTTTGTTACATGCCCGGGGCGCTTCCCTCCACTTCGGCGTCCGACGTCCTCGATCGACTGCGCGCCGGTTTCGACGCGCTCACGCCCGAGTTGCAACGCGCGGCACAGTGGATCGCCGGCCATCCGAGCGAGACCGGACTCTGGTCGATGCGCCAGCAGGCGCGAAGCGCGGGCGTATCCGCGCCGACGATGGTGCGGCTTGCGCGCGCGCTCGGTTTCACCGGGTACGCGACGCTGCGCCGCCCGTTTCAGGAGGCGCTGGCGGGACGCCCTCTCGAATACGGTCCCCGCGCCTCGGCGTTGCAGGCTGCGCCCCAGGCCAGGCGCATCGAGCAGCTGGCCCGCGAAATCGCGGCCTCGCAGATCGCGGACGTCGAGTCCGTGCTGGCGCTCAACTCCGCGGAGAAGCTCGAAGCGGCCGTCGGCGCGATCGCTTCCGCCAAGCGTGTGGGCTTTCTCGGCGTGCGCGCACCCTTCGGCATCGCCTTCCAGTTTCGCTACGCGTACAACCTGATCGCTCGCAACGGCGTGCTCTTCGACGGCGTGGGCGGGACCGTGCACGATCAGGTCGACGCGCTCGGTCCAGGCGATGTTCTGATCGCGATCAGCCAGTCGCCCTATTCCACGCCGACCGTCGACGCTGTGGTAGCGGCAGGCAGGCGCGGGGTTACCGTCGTTGCACTGACCGACAGCGCGCTCTCGCCGCTCGCGCGCAACGCCGCGCACTTCCTGCTGTTTCGCGCCGACTCGATCTCGTTCTTTCCCTCGATGATCGCGCCACTCGCGCTGGTCGAGCTCCTGGTCGCGTGGCTCGCCGCCAAAGGTGGCAAGACCGTGCTCAAGCGCCTGGCCGAGGTCGATGCCCGACTCGCGGCGCAGCGCGCGTACTGGAATCACCCACCACGCAACGCTGTTCACAGGGCGCCGACATGAGCCACATCCTCCATCGAAGCTTGCGTCAAACGCTGCCGCTTGCGGCAACCGGCCACGGCGTTCGCATCGTCGACACCGCAGGCAAGGAATACATCGACGCGTCCGGCGGCGCGGCGGTGTCGTGCCTCGGCCACGGCCATCCCGACGTCCTGCGCGCGATGCACGAGCAGATCGACAGCATCGCTTACGCGCACACCAGCTTCTTCTCGACCACGGTGGCCGAGGCGCTTGCCGATCAGCTGACCTCGCGAGCACCGGCGGGCATCTCGCACGTCTATCTCGTCTCCGGCGGATCGGAGGCAATCGAGGCCGCGCTCAAGCTCGCGCGGCAGTATTTCGTCGAGATCGGCGAGCCGCAGCGCCGGCACTTCATCGCGCGGCGGCAGAGCTATCACGGCAATACGCTCGGGGCGCTCGCCGTCGGCGGAAACGAGTGGCGGCGCAGGCAGTTCGCGCCGCTGCTGATCGACGTAGAACACGTCTCGCCGTGCTACGAGTATCGCGACCGTCGCGCCGGTGAATCGCCCGAAGCGTACGGTGCGCGCCTCGCCGCCGAGCTCGAAGACGCGATCGAGCGCCTGGGCGGCGAGAACGTGATCGCCTTCTGCGCCGAGACCGTTGGCGGCGCGACCTCCGGCGCGTTGCCGCCGGTGCCGGGCTACTTCCGCCGTATCCGCGAAATCTGCGACCAGCACGGGATCCTCTTCATCGCCGACGAAGTCATGTGCGGCATGGGCCGCACCGGCACGTTGCACGCGGTCGAGCAGGAGCGCGTCGCGCCGGACCTCATGGCGATCGCCAAGGGTCTGGGTGGTGGCTATCAGCCAATCGGCGCCGTGCTGGTGGGCGAGAAGATCATCTCGGCACTCACTGCGGGGACGGGCTTTTTCCAGCACGGTCACACCTACATCGGGCATCCGGTTGCGTGTGCGGCGGCGCTCGCGGTGCAGAAGGTGATCGAGCGAGACGATCTGCTCGCCGCGGTCCGACGGCAGGGGGCGGGCCTTCGCGAGCGGCTGACCGCGGCATTCGGCGAACATCCGCACGTCGGTGACATCCGCGGCCGGGGGCTCTTCCTCGCCTGCGAGCTGGTCGCCGATCGCACCTCGAAAGAGCCGTTCGATCCCGGGCTGCGGCTGCACGCCCGCGTCAAAGCCGAGGCGATGGCCCGCGGGCTCATGGTGTATCCGATGGGAGGGACGATCGACGGACGACGCGGCGATCACGTGCTGCTTGCGCCCCCTTTCATCGTCACCGACGCCGACCTCGACGAGATCGTGTCGCGTCTCGCGGCCTCGGTTGACGCTGCGATCGCGGCCGTTTGCGCGCTCGACTCGGAGACGATGGAGTCATGAACGCCATCACTTCCGGTGATCGTCCCCGTTGCCGCACCGGCGCCGCGGTCGACTCTTCGGTCGCAACACTTGCGCGGTTTTCCAGACGCACGGAGGAAGTCATGAAGCTCGGATCGATGCTGTGCATAGCGCTGTTCGCCGCTTCGATGCCTGTGGCGGCGCAGGAAACAGGAACATTGAAGAAGCTGCGCGATACAGGGGAGATCGTCCTCGGCGTACGCGACGCCTCGATTCCCTTCTCCTACGCCGACGATAGCGGAAAGTCCATCGGCTACTCGGTCGATCTCTGCATGCGGGTCGTCGATCACCTGCGGCAGACGTTGAAGATGCCGGCTCTCAAAGTTCGTCAGCAACTGGTCACGTCCGCCAACCGCGTGCCACTGATCACGAACGGAACCGTCGATCTCGAGTGCGGATCGACCGTCAACAATCTCGAGCGCCAGAAAACGGTCGCGTTCAGCCTGACAACGTTCATCGTCAACACGAAGTTCATCGTCAAGAGTTCGAGCGGCATTCAGAAGACGACCGATCTCAAGGGCAAGACCGTCTCGGTCACCGGCGGCACGAATACGATGGGGAAGATTAC
>VBCL01000044.1:0-6982 GCA_005888865.1 Betaproteobacteria bacterium
GACGAGCAGGATCGGATCGTGCTCGAGCCAGCGCTTCCAGCGTTTTTCGATGACCTCGCCGGTCTCGAGATTGAACGGCAGGCGGAAACCCAGAGGCGCCTTCGGGTCGGGATCGTAGGTCGCGGCCATGCATACGTTCATGATGCAGTGACCTTCCGAACTCGAGAGTTTCTCCTTGCCCCAGACCGCATCGAGAAAACGCTTGACGCGGCCGTCGTCGAGGCCCTCGGTCAAACCCTTGCGAGTGCTGGCGGCCAGCACGTCGAGGCGGCCGGGACGCCGCTTGGGCAGGCGGTACTTGGTCAGCTCGTTCAACGTGTTCGGCCAGTCGTGCCAGTAGACGAAGTCGAAGTACGCGTCGCCGGAATGATCGGCGATCGCCCCCCAGTGCTGCGCGTACTTCATGCCGTGGATGATCGAGCCATAGCCCCCGGAGGACTTGCCGAAGCAGCCGCGGTGCGCGCGAGAGGCGAGCGTGCGGAACTCGCGGTCGACAAGCGGAATCAGCTCGCGCGTGAGATAGTCCGCGTAGTTGCCCATCGCCGACGAATTAACGTACTGATTGCCGCCCAGCGCGGTGAAGCAGTCGGGAAAGACGAAGATCGCGGGCCCCATCTTGCCTTCAGCGATGAGCCGCGCCGCGCGGTCGGGGACGTTGTCGCCGAAGGGACGCCAACCGGTGTGAGCCAGGCCGGAGCCGGTAAAGCCGACCAGATCGTAGAGCACCGGAAAGGACCGGCCGCGGCCGCTCCTGGTCTTGCTCGTACCCCCGTCGTACTGCGGCGGCAGCCACACGGCAAGCTTGCGCACGTGGGGATCCCCGAGCGCGTTATCCTTCAGGACCTTCGAGGTATGTTCGAGCACGACCAGCGTACCGGTGCTGCCCTTGAAGCGCTTGATGGCCATCGAGGTCCCTGGGGATGCGGCGGTGCCGGGATTGTAGCGCGGGGCTGCCCGGCGCGACCGGGCTTGAACGCGACACGCCCGGGCGCTAGCATGGGACTTGCTTGCGTTGAGTCGTGAGGGCTTGCAGGGCAACGCTTACAAGAATGCCCGTCACGCATTGGAGGATCGACATGAGCACAGCGTCGCGTCGTCTTGCGGCTTGGGTCGTGGCCTGCGGGTTGGTCCTGGCGGACCCTGCGGCGGCGAGCCGGCCGTCGATGAACGAATGCTTCGAAGCATCGGATTTCATCGGCAACGCCGCGTTGTCGCGAGACTCGGGCATGTCACCCGAGGCGTTCCTTGGCCGCATGGAGGACGATTTCGTCGCCATCCGTGCGTTTCCGAACGATCTGCGCTGGTTCGCGCACGATCCGGACGACGAGTCGTTTCTGCTCAACGAAGCGCGCGAAGTCTTCAAGCACCCGGAGCCAGCGGAAGCGCATCGCCGTGCGTTCCTCCAGGCGTGCGTCGAGCGCATGGCCGAGCCGGAGAACGTGGACGCAGGGGGCCGTAGCTCGGCGCCGACCCGGAGCCCGGGATAAGGATAAGCCTCGACCCGAAACCCGCTCCGCGCTACGCCAGCGGCTTCAAGTCCGCGAGCAGCGTCGGAATCAGTTCCGCCACCGTCGGGTGAATGTGCATCGCCCGCCGGATGACGGTGTACGGGACGCCGGCGTACATCGCATCGAGCAGGGTGTGCACGATCTCGTCGCCCTCGATCCCCAGTAGCGCGGCGCCGAGAATCCGCTTGTTGTCCTCATCGACGAGGACTTTCATGAAGCCTTGCGTTTCGCCACGCTCCTTGGCGCGGCCGACGCGGGTCATGGGCATGGTCGCGACCAGCGCCTTGAGGCCCGCGGCCCGAATCTCGCGCTCGGTCATGCCGGCGCGCCCGAGCGGCGGATCGATGAACAGCGCGTAGGTCGGAATGCGGTCGGTGAGCTTGCGCGATTCGCCGTCGAGAACATTGGCAGCGACGATCTCGTAATCGTTGTACGAGGTGTGGGTGAACGCCCCATGCCCGTTCGCGTCGCCCAGCGCCCAGATGCCTGGAACATTGGTCCGCAACTGCTCGTCGACCTTGACGTAGCCGCGATCGTCGGTCGCGATACCGGCCTTGTCGAGCCCGAGATCGGCGGTGTTCGGGACGCGGCCGACCGCGAGCAGCAGATGCGAGCCTGCGACCTCACGCGGCTCCTCCTCGCAGCTCACCTGGATCGCGACGCCGTTACCGCGGCGTGCGGCCGAGACGCACTTGGCGTCGAGTCGAAACGCGATGCCTTCGGCCTCGAGAATCTCCTTGATCGCTGCCGAAACTTCGTCATCCTCGCGACCGATCAGTCGCGATCCCATCTCGACCACGGTCACGCGGCTGCCGAAGCGCCGATACATCTGCGCGAACTCGAGCCCGACGTAGCTGCCGCCGACGATCAGCAGATGCTCCGGGACGAAGTCGACGTCCATGATGTTGGAGTTCGTGAAGTAGGGCACGTCGTCGAGCCCGGGCATGTCCGGCACCAAGGCGCGCCCGCCGACGTTGAGGAAGAATTGATCGGCCTCGAGCATGCGGTCACCGACGCGCACCGTACGGGGACTCTCGAAGCGGGCGTGCCCCTCGATGTATGTCAGCCCGGGCGTGCTACCGAGCCAGTGCGTGAGCCCCTCGGTCGACGCACGCACGACGGAATCCTTGCGCGCTTTCACCGCAGCCATGTCGACGCGGATCGGTGCGTCGATCGTCACGCCGAAATCAGCGCCGCGCCGGGCAACGTGCGCGGCTCGGGCGCTCGCGATCAGCGTCTTGGTCGGGATGCAGCCGTTGTTCACGCAGGTGCCGCCGATGCGCTTGCGCTCGACGATGGCGGTCTTGCGACCTGCCCTCGCGAGCCGCACCGCGAGCGATGGCCCGGCTTGGCCCGTCCCGATGACGATCGCGTTAAAACGTTCGGTCATATTTCGCCTCCGGTGTCGTCCCAAGTGTGTTTGTCCAACGCGCACCGGCATCGTTTACAGCACGCTCTCCCACAGCTTGGAGAGCCGCGTCGCGCCGTTGATGATGCCGACCATGGAATAGGTCTGCGGAAAGTTTCCCCAGAGCTCGCCGGTGCCCGGATCGATGTCTTCGGATAGCAGCCCCAGAGGATTCCGCGCAGCGCACAGGCTGTCGAAAAGCTCCCGTGCCTCGTCGCTCTCCCCCGTCCGCACCAGGGCGTCGATATACCAGACCGTGCACGCGGTGAATGCCGTCGTCGGCACGCCGAAATCATCGGCGGTGCGGTAGCGAAACAGGTGATGTCCTTGCCTGAGCTCACTGCGTATCGCCGCGAGCGTCTGGCGCCAGCGCGGATCGTCGCCCGCGAGCAAATTCACCTCGCCCATCAGCAGCACGCTCGCATCCAGCGCCTCGCCGCCGAAGACGCCGACGAACGCCTTGCGCTTCGCATTCCAGGCGCGCTCGAGGATCGCTTGCCGCAGCCGGCCGGCCCGGGTTTTCCACAACCGCGCGCGTTTCGGCGAGCCGAGATGCGCGGCGATCTTGGCCAGCCGGTCGCACGCGGCCCAGCACATCACGGCCGATGAGGTGTGCACCTGATGCAGGGTGCGCAGCTCCCAGATGCCTGCATCGGGCTTGGCGTAGAGCTTGAATGCCTGCTCGCCGACCCACTCCAGCTGCGTGAAATCGTCGCGGTTCGCCGGGCGCAGAAGACGCTGGTCGAAGAAAGCCTGCGTCGCGGCCAGCACCGCATGGCCATAGGCGTCGTGCTGGATATGCTCGTGCGCCTCGTTGCCGACGCGCACCGGGCCGATCCCGCGGTAGCCTGGCAGGGTATCGAGGCTGCGCTCGACAAGCTCGTTTTCGAGACCGATGCCATAGACCGGCTGAAGGTGGCCGTTCGCAGTCGCGGTATGCACGATGTTGAACAGATAGCGGAGGTAATCCTCCATCGTCGCCATTTCCGAGATGCCGTTGAGCGCCCGGATCACGAAGAACGCGTCGCGCAGCCAGCAATAGCGGTAATCCCACGTCCGCGCGGTTCCGGGCGCTTCCGGGATGCTGGTCGTCATCGCGGCGATGATCGCGCCGGTCTCCTCGTACGAGCAGAGCTTGAGCGTGATCGCGGCGCGGATCACGGCGTCCTGCCATTCCAGCGGCAGCGCCAGCGCGCGCGCCCAGTGCTTCCAGTAGTCGGTGGTCCGTTGCTCGAAATCCCGGACGGTCTCGTCGATGCCGCTTCCGATCGTCTCGTCGACGCCGAAGATCAGATTCGCCGGCCGGTCGAGCATGTACGGCGTCCGATCGACCACGTAGGTAAGAGGCATATCCGAGGTGAGACGCAACGTTTGCGTCGCGTGAACGTAGCGCACATGATTGCTGCCTCGCGTGAGCTCGGGCTCCGTTGCGCCATAGTTGAAAGTGGGTGCCAGGACGACGCGGATGCGCGGATGGCCGGCGACGGGCGCGATGCGCCGGATCAGCATCAGCGGCCGGAACGTGCGGCCGCGATCGGAAAAACGCGGGGCGAAATCGGTGATGCGCACGGTGTTGCCTTGGGCGTCGCTGAGCTCGGTCTCCAGGATCGCGGTGTTGGCCTTGTACGTCTGGCGCGAGCGCACCATGTGTTCGAGCTCGATGGTGAAGATGCCGCGGTCCGGGAGATCGCCGGCGCCGAGGAGTGCGTTGAGGACTGGATCGCCGTCGGGGCGCGGCAGACAGCACCACACGACCCGAGCATCGCGGTCGATCAGCGCATTGAACGCCCCGTTGCCGATCACGCCCAGCCCGAGATTGCGCTGGGCGGTGGCACTCATGGGCCGGCGCCCACGCTTCCGTGGGCACTCATTGAAGGACCCCCACGCTTGCGGCCTCATTAACCCATTCGGCCGCTACGCTGCCCCCAAAAGCGGGGGCGCTATTCGCGCCTTGGGGCGGCCCTGCGGCGCTCATGCCGCAGCGCCTTTGCGCGTAGGCAGGGGTGACGGCGAATCGTCGGGCCCGATGATCCGCACCAGCTCGCTGACCAGGCGCGCGACATCGGTCTGGCCCTTGAGGTAGAGGTTGGCGGCGCTCGCCTCGTGGGGCTCGACGCGCACCGACAGGACTGCGGGCGCGCGCATCCGGAACACCATTTCGTCGGACTCGTCGTCACCCACGTAGAGCGCGCGATCGCAGCCCGACTGCGCCAGCAGCGCGGTCAACGCCTCGCCTTTGTCCGGCGCGCCCGGCGGCAGGAGATTGAGCACCGACTTGCCGTCGAGGAGCGTGGGCACCGGGAGCAATGCGGCGGTGCGTCCGATGAGCAGACGCTGCACGGCCCGGTGGTTGCGACAATGACGGAAGTGAAATGAGAGCGAGTACGTCTTGTCCTCGAGCACGATCCCGTCGATGTCGCGCCAGAGCTCGTTCCCCGACGCGAGCTCGTCGAGCCACGCGCGACACACGCGTGCGCATTGAGCGGAGACCTTCTCCAAGCCGGGCACGCCCTCGGCACCGTGATTGCCCACCAGATAGCGTGGCATGAACCCGAGCATCGGCCGCGCATCCTCGACGGCGCGCCCGGTGATGACCGCGACGTTGGCGCGGCCCGCCAGCGTCGCCAGTCCCTGCTGCACTCCATTGGGGACCCGCGCGTCCCAGGGTCGTTCGACGATCGGCGCGAGCGTGCCGTCGATGTCGAAGGCGAGCAGCGTATTGCGCGTCACGAACGCGCGAATGCGCGCCAGCCCGGCGGTCGACAATGCGTATCTCAATTCATCCTCATTTCACCTCGACGTCAGCGGTACGCTGATGTGCATAGATCCGTTCGGTGACGCGCTGGCGCTGGCGCAGGCGCGCCGCATCGAGCAGCATCGCTCCCGCCCAGCGGTAGACATTGGATTCCTGGACGAGCCTGCGCATGCTGCGCATGCGTACGCGCTGCTCGTCCGCGGGCATGGTGAGCGCACGGAAGACGGCATGCGCGCATTGCTCGCTGTGGTAAGGGTTGACCAGCAGCGCGTCGTGAAGCTCGCGCGCGGCTCCCGTGAACTGCGACAGCACCAGCACACCTTGCTCGTCGTCGCGCGAGGCGATGAACTCCTTGGCCACCAGGTTCATGCCATCGTGCAGGCTGGTGACCACGCAGACGTCCGCCGCGCGGTAGTACTCGTTGACGACAGGCGCCTCGTGGTGCTCGACCTTGAGCCGGATCGGCTCCCAGCCTCCGCGCCCGAAGCGCGCATTGACGCGGCCGGCGAGCGCGCGCACCCGGCCTTCGAAGTTCTGATATTCATCCAGCGACGAACGCGAGGGCGCCGCGATCTGGATGAACACGAAGCGGCCGATGAACTCGGGGTGCAGCTCGAGCATCCGCTCGACAGCGGTGAACCGCTCGAGGATGCCCTTGGTGTAGTCCATGCGGTCCACGCCGATGCCGAGCAGCACGTTGTCGCGGAGCTGTTCGACCCGCAGGACCTTGGCCCGGCACAGCGGCACCGAGAGTTGCGTGTCGATCCATTCGGGCGGCCACTGGATGGAGATCGGGTAATTTTCCACCTGCGTCAGCTGACCGCCATGGGAGATGGTGTTGGATTCGCGCTCGATGCGCGCTTCCAGGTAGCGGTCCACCGTCTCGACGAAATTCTGGCAGTGGAAGCGCGTGTGGAAGCCGAGGATCGTGCTGCCGAGCATGCCGTCCAGCAACTCCTCGCGCCACGGGCAGATGCCGAACGATTCCGGGTTCGGCCACGGGATGTGCCAGAAGGTGATAATCGTCGCCTTGGGCAGCCGCTCGCGGACCAAGCGCGGCAGCAGCGCGAAATGGTAATCCTGCACCAGCACGACCGGATCGTCGGTTCGCGCCTCGGTTTTCACCGCGTCGGCGAAGCGCCGGTTGACCCGGACGTACTGCTCCCAGTCGGGGGTGCGGAAGATCGGGCGGACGTGCGCGATGTGGCAAAGCGGCCACAATCCTTCGTTGGCAAAACCGAAATAGTAGCCTTGCTCTTCCTCCTTGGTGAGCCAGACCCGCCGCAGCGTATACGCGGGCTTTTCGGGCGG
>VBCL01000044.1:7052-7508 GCA_005888865.1 Betaproteobacteria bacterium
GGAGCAGGCGCGCATCACGGGCTCGAGTGCGGTCACCAGACCGCTCGCGGGCCTCCGCACCACGACATCGTCGTCGGTGCGCACGTGCAAAAACGGCTCGCGGTTGGAGACGACCAGGATCTCGTCGCCGAGCAGCTTCTCGCGCAACACGCCGCGCAACATCTCTGGGCTCCAGTTCGTGTTGCGGTCCGGATTGCGGCGCGAGAGATCGAGGTCGCGGAGCATTGCCCGCAAGTCGCTCGCCAGCGGATGCAGATCATTGGCTTGCGTGTGCCCGAACGGTTGCAGGATGCCTTCGCCGCGCAACAGCGCGCGCACGCCGGAGACCCAGCCGCGCCACGACATGTGCGCGATGAAAACCGTTACCAGCGAGATGACCACCCCCAGGATGACGAACATGGCGATCAGATAACGGCGGGTGTCGGCGCTGCGCCGCTCGACGAAGCTCATGTCGTG
>VBCL01000044.1:7575-12352 GCA_005888865.1 Betaproteobacteria bacterium
GAATGTCCGTCGTCAGCGGCATCGGCGGGCGGCCGGCAGCCCAGTGAAGCGGGATAAGCCACCGTCTGGTAGCGAAGCTTGCCATTCGGGTCGCAGAACGCGATCGCGTAAAGGCGCTCGTCCTGCAACGCGCGATTGAAAAGACCGTTGATCCTGCTCGCGGACCCCTGCTGCACGAGATCGGCGAGCTGATCCTGCATTGTGTTGGCCACGAGCTGCGAGCGGATGTCGAGGTCGCTCACCCACCAGCGCAGCGTCAGCTGATCGACGAGCGGAACGAGCGCATAGCCGAGAAGCGCGAGCGTCAGCACCAGCGGTCCGATGAACCGCAGCGACAGTCGCACGGCGCGTAATCGGTCTTGAGCGCTCAAAAGACTCTCCCGCTTGCGTGGGCCAAAATGGCCCTCCCATGGACGGTCCAGCGGGGCTCGTTTGTCGCAAGCACCGGTAAATTCTACAAAGCGAGCCGGCCCGCCGGCAGGCCAGAGGAGGGTACTACGTAACCGGCACGACGGAAATCAGGCGCCCCTCTCCTCGAGCCACGTCCGTCTGCCCCAAGTAACGCAATGATCGTGCCGCGGTGCCGCTGGAACGCTGCCGGTATGACCGCGGCGCGCGGACTGAGGTTCGGGACGTGGCGGGGCAGGCAGGATCGGCCAGGGCTGTTTGCTGAACCTTCCAGGAGCCTGTCGCGCTCAAGGGCCACCACCGATTCGCCGCGCGGAATCGTGTTTCTTCGACATCGCATCGAAAACGAGCTTCGCGGCGGCGACATCTTCGACTGCGATGCCGACTGACTTGAACACGGTGGTCTCGGATACCGGGCTCGCCTGCGACCCCGCGAAGATCTCCCCGACCTCGGCGTAGATCCGGGCGTCGGACAAGATCACGTCGCCAGACTCCTGCAAGACGGCTTCGCGGGATTCCACGACGACAACGTTATGCATCGCCTCATCGTCCAGCTCGCGCCAGCTAGGCATCGGCGCGCCGATGGCGTTGACATGAGCTCCGCTCTTCAACCAGGCTCCCTGCAGGATCGGCTCACGGGCTGGTGTCGCGGTGACAATCACGTCCGCGCCGCGCACCGCCGCCTCCGCGGTCGTCGCCTTGGCGCCGTGACGAGCGGCGAATCGTTCCGCATGTTCTCGCGTACGGCTCCATACCCGCACCTCGTCGAACTTGCGGATATGGGAGAGCGCCTCCAGATGCGCCTTCGCCTGCACACCACTGCCAAGCAGCGCGAGAACGCGGCTGTCGGGCGACGCCAGATGCTTGGTCACCGCGGCAGAAACAGCAGCCGTGCGCATCGCCGTCAGTACGTTTGCATCCATGAATGCAATGGGCTCGCCCGTGTCAGGTCGCATGAGCAAGACCATGGCCATGACGGTCGGAATCGGCGTGCCCGCGTTGCGAGGGTAGAAGCTGACGAGCTTCAGGCCCATCGCATCGCTCGTGGCCGCCGGCATGACGCCCAGATACCGGCTTCCCTCTTCAACGGCGAGCCAGTTTCGCAAGGGCTGCATCACGCGGCCGGCGGAGAAGTCCGTCAGCGCACTTTCCATCGCCCGGATCAGGTCATCCCAGCGAAGCGCCGAGCGCACGGCCTCGTCGTCAAAATGCATCACCATGGGTTAGGTTCCTCGAGACGACTCGTCGAATATCTCACGAGTGTTCCTAGCGCTCGAGAATCGCCGTCACGCCCATTCCGCCGGCGGTGCAGATCGAGATGAGCCCGCGGCCCGAGCCGCGCTGGGCGAGTTCTCTGGCGAGCGTGCCGACGATGCGCGCACCGGTTGCCGCAAAGGGGTGACCGAGCGCGACGCTCCCGCCTTTCGGGTTGAGCCTGGCGCGATCGATCGAGCCGAGGGCCGAAGCACGCTTGAGCCGGTTCCGGCAATAGTCCTCCGACTCCCAGGCCGCAAGCGTGCAGAGCACCTGCGCGGCGAACGCTTCGTGAATCTCGTAGATATCGAAATCCTGGAGCGTGATGCCGGCGCGGTCGAGCATCGCCGGCACCGCGTACGTCGGCGCCATCAGCAAGCCCTCGCGTGGACCGGTCAGTCCGGCATAGTCGACCGCGGCGACCGCTGAATGGGTGAGCCATGCCTGAGTCGCGAGCCCGCGTGAGCGTGCCCAGTCCTCGGCGGCGAGGAGCACACAGGCCGCGCCGTCGGTCAGCGGCGTGCTGTTGCCCGCGGTCAACGTGCCCTGGCCGCTGCGGTCGTAGACGGGTTTCAGCGCAGCAAGCTTCTCCGGGCTCGTGTCGCTGCGGACGTTGTTGTCGGTCTTGAGCCCGGCGTACGGGACGACGAGGTCGTCGAAGAAGCCCTCGCGCCAGGCCGCGGCTGCCTTGACGTGGCTCTGGTAGGCGAGCGCGTCCTGGTCGGCGCGTGCGATGCCCCACTCCTTGGCCATGAGCTCGCAATGCTCGCCCATCGACAAACCGGTGCGGGGCTCGCCCACCGCGGGTGCTGCCGGCCTGAGATCGCGCGGGCGCAGGCGCAGCCATGGAGACAGGCGCGCGCCCAGCGTTTTCCCGCGCGCGCTGTCGAGCACGATGCGCCTGAGCTTGCGGCCGTAGACGATCGGCGCGTCGCTGGTCGTATCGACGCCACCGGCGATCGCCACGTCGATCTCGCCACGGGCGATGCGCTGGGCGAGCTGGATGGTTGTCGTAAGGCTGGTCCCGCATGCGCGCTGCACGTCGTAGGCCGGCGTGTGCGGATGCAGCCCCGCCCCGAGCGTCGCCTCGCGCGAGAGGTTCCAGTCGCGCGAATGCTTGATCACCGCGCCCGCCGCGACTTCGCCGAGCGCCTCGCCCCGCAGGCCGAACCTGTCGGTCAGGGCGGCGAGCGCAGCGGTGAGCATGTCCTGGTTGCTGGCGTCGACGTACGCCGTGTTGCTGCGCGCGAACGGGAGACGCGCGCTGCCGACGATCGCAACGCGCCGGAGAACATCGGCCACGGGAACCTCCGCTCAATAGACTGCGGGGGTCTATGCTACGCCGTGCCGCCGGCACGCGGCGTCGTCGGACGTACACGGGCCGCCGGTCGAATCCCAGGCTAACGGCGACGGGCCGTTGCCCGACGCAGGTATCCCATCTGTTGCTCGAGACGCCGGCATGCGGCGCATGCATACAGATGGAGCCTCAGGCGAACCGTGTCCCACACCGACAATCGGTTGTCCTGCGCGTGCGAAACCAGGCGGCTGGCTTCCTTGCAGTTTACGAGGTGCGTAAGGTGTTTGACGATGTGCACGAGAGATCCATGGCAATGCTGTCGCGGCAGCTCGGTACGGGTTACCCGTCTTGTTCCAGGCTCCGACGAGGTGCCGCCCGCCCGGTGGACGATGAGGCTGTTCGTCGATGGGCCGGGCCTCACCTTACAACGTTTTCGCGCTGGGACTCCCCTCGCGGGAAAGCCCCTGCGGCGATCTGTAAGTTCCGGGCCTCAGTCAGGACTAACCCTGCGATGAGCCGGCCGTTGTCACAAGAGGCCGCCCTAAACCACGTAACGGCAGGGAGGTGCAATGGCCGACGCAGCAGTTCTCTCGCTCCGCCCGCTGTACCAGTTGCAACTGCGGACCTGCGCGGCCATTGCCGAGCTCGCGCTGCGTCGTACGGCCGACCTCATCGATGCGAACCTGGACGCGGCTCGTCAGGCCATTGCCAGCAATCTCCAGCAGTGCGAGGCGCTGATGACCGGCAACGGCACAGCGGGAATGCAGGCGTTTGTCCCCGTCGACTTGGCGTCGAGTGCCGATACCACGTCGCGATGGCAACGCAAGTGGCTCGACACGGCCGCGCGGACGCAGGTGGAAATGATTCACCTGCTCGACCAGCTCGTCGCCGACTGGGCAGCGCTGGCGGGAGGACCGGTCGCATCCCAGCCTCGACCACAACAACCTGTGGCGATGGTAATCAAGTCCATCAGCGAGCTCTTCGACTGGACCCTTCAATCCTGGACCGGCGTATTCGGCGCGGGCCTGGGCACGGCCGAGGCGCGCCCCGCGGCGAGCGCCCGTCGCAACACGCACTAGGCTGCTCGATGGCACAGGTGCCGCCGGCACCGAGCCCAAACGGAGATCGCAATGGCAACACCCCGCAATAGAGAATCCACTTCACACCGGCGCCCGACCAACGGCGGAGGGCCGAAATTTCCGGGCCAGGTCGTCCTGGTGTTGCAGGGCGGGGGCGCGCTCGGTGCCTATCAGGTCGGCGTCTACGAGGCCCTGCATAACGCGGGGATCGAGCCCGATTGGGTGATCGGGACGTCGATCGGCGCGATCAACGCGGCGCTGATCGCAGGCAATGCACCGGAAAATCGTCTCGACCGCCTCCGCCAATTCTGGGCGCGCGTCGAGCAGAAACCTGGCTTTGACCTGATGCGGTTCTTTACCGGCCTTACCAATGCAGGCGCCAACTTCGACACGGTCATCAAGGGAATTCCCTGCTTCTTCACGCCGAATCCACCGGCGTGGCTGAGCTCACATCTGCAACTCGGGGTCGAGGCGGCCGCGTATTACACGACGGCGCCACTGCGCGCGACGCTGTCGGATCTCATCGATCTGGAGCATATCAACGCGCGGCATACGCGCCTCACGGTGGGCGCGGTCAACGTGCGTAACGGAGAGATGCGCTACTTCGACAGCCGCGACGAGGATGTACATCTCGATCACGTCCTGGCGTCCGGCGCGCTGCCGCCGGCGTTCCCCGCGGTGCGCATCGAGGGCGAGCCCTACTGGGACGGCGGCATTTATTCCAACACCCCGATCGAGG
>VBCL01000550.1 GCA_005888865.1 Betaproteobacteria bacterium
CAATGGCGCAACGGCGCGATGGTCGTCGACGCCGTGAAACGCAGCCGTGACAGCGACGGACCCGTGACACGGCTGCGCGCCGGGCTCTTCAACGCGTTGCTGTCCAGGCTCGGCGGCATCAACCTCCGGCATGCGTCCGACTTCAAGCTCCTGGACCGTCTGGTCGTCGACGCGATCGCTCGTGAACTGCCCGAGCGGCAGCGCTTCTACCGCGGTCTGGCGGACTGGGTCGGCTACCGCCACGCAAGCATCCCGTTCGATGTCGAGGCGCGCGCGGAAGGCGCGGGGAAGTGGTCGCTGTGGAAACTTGTCCAGCTCGCTACGACGGCCATCGTATCGTTCACCAGTGCGCCGCTGCAGATCGTCACTGTCCTCGGCGTCCTCACCCTCGTCCTGGGCGTCATCGTCGGCGCGGACGCCCTGATCGCGTGGTTCCAGGGTCGTGCGGTCTCCGGCTTCGCTACGACGATCATCACGTTGCTGGTTGTCGGCAGCTTCATCATGATCAGCCTGGGAATCATCGGCGAATACATCGCGAAGATCTACGATGAAATCAAGGCTCGCCCGCCCTACCTCGTCGAAACCGCGATTGGCTTCGATGGGAACGAGACCCTTCCCGCGAGTTGGATGAATCGCGCCCAGCGGACCATCGTCGAGCCAGCGTCGACAGGTGACCCCGGCCTTTGATGTTGTCCGGCGCGCCCTAACGGCCGGTAGCGGTTTTCGAAAACACGACGACGCCTACGCCATCGACGATGGCCACACTGCGCGGATCCGGCCATGCTGCGTGGGTCGCCGCATACTCGAGAACCTTGGGCATCGCCTGATCCGCTGCAACGAACGTCGCCTCGTCCCGCAATACACGGGCCAACGCATTCAGGTGCTCGGCATCCATGTACTTGTTGGCAACTCCAGTGGACAACCTGAACGGGTAATCCGACGGCATGTCGTAGTGGCCGACAACGGCCACTTTCTTGCCGTCCCACTGCGCGTCGGGAAGCGATCTGATCCGTGCAAGGACCTGGGTCAACGTACTGAAGTGCGCCTGCGTATTGAGGTAGTTCACCGTGGAGATCCAGTTGCACTGCATCACATAGCCGGCGATAAGAATGGCCGCAGCGATCATCGACAGGTTTCTCATCGCGGTGCGGCCAGCAGTGGTGACTAGCATCACGGTGCCGGCGACAGACGCGGCGTACGCGGTGAGCGCGAGGCTGTGATAGCTTCCATCCGGATGCAGAAGCTGCAACACGCGTGGCGCAAAAATGGACAACACCAGCAGCGCCACGGCTCCGATCTTCGTTAGCAGCCCCCTCGGCAGCCAGGCGCAGACCGCGCCGGCCGCCGCCAGGAAAGCCAGCTGGATCGCCTTCAGATAATCCGGAAAATACGGCTCGGGCCAGACGAAGAAGCTGCGGGTGCCGTTCCATACGAGCGGAATCGACTGCCAGAGCTTCGTCGCACCGCCGAGGTGGAACGCTTCCGCTGCCGCATGATCCGTGTCGAACTCGAGAGGCATCATCGAGACGATCGCCAGATAGACGAGCCCGCCAACGATCACCGCGGCTGCCACGGCGATCGTCGACCGTACCAGCTGCCTCATCAGCGGCCCCTTGCCCGCGCCTTCGAAAATAATCCTGGTCAGGAGCCAGATCACAAAAATCGTCGCTGCATTGGCTGCGACGCTCTGGTAGATGGAAAAGGCTGCGACATAGAGTGCGGCTGCGAGAGNGAGCCACATGCCGTAATGTGGCGCGTACCGAGAAGATGACTGCAAGCGCGGCCAGTAGATGCGCCAGCGGGTCGATGACCATCGACGTGTTGTATTGATAGACGTGCGCCATGTACGGAAACACGCAGAGGATCGCGGCGATCAGCGCAATGCTGGTCGTAGTGCGCGCGCCCCAGAACCGCGCGACGACGACGCCGTACGCACCCATCAGAAGCATGCCTTCCGTCATCTGCAGGAACGGCATGAAGTAGTGGTTCTGCGTGTAGTAGTACAGCCAGCCCGCCCCGAAACGGCCGAGGTAATGTCCGAGAATCGTGTCCTGGATATCGAGCTGATTGACGTCGTCGTGATTGAGGGTGAGATTCGTCATCTCGAACCCGAACGCGAGGACGCTGATGACGAGCACGGCAAAGAGTGCCCTCTTGCCCGCCGGATCGATGCCGCCCCACCACCTTCCGCAGGTGGTCTCCAGGGGCGTGCTGAAAAATGATCTCATCGTCGCG
>VBCL01000045.1:0-1577 GCA_005888865.1 Betaproteobacteria bacterium
CGTGGTTAGGCGACACGCTGCGACGACCTCGTCGCGGGCACGTGTCGCCGCCGAAAGCGAGACGCGTACAGGACATGAAGGACTGCCGATACGAGGGCGACGCGGGTGCCGATGGCGAGGGCCGGCGTGAGGGCTAGGCCGACGAGCGCACCCAAGTCGCTCGCGAGCGTACCGGCAAGCACGGAGTTGAGCGCAGCCACGACGGATGACGTCGTCGTCAGGCTGTTGGCCAGATTGCCGAAGCTCTGCGGGGAACCGTATCCGAGCGTTCGCGATTCGACACTGGGCTCATGACTCGCCACGAAGAACGGCTCCAGCTCCGGAACGATCTGCATATAGGCGCGCCTTAGCAGTGACATCCCCACGACCCAGCGCGTGTCCTCGAGGTTGATCGCCACGCATCGAACAAAGGTCGCGAGGCCGATGAATAGCGAAACGGCAAATAGGACCGCGGCGAATGTAAGCGTCTCGTAGCCGAACCGAGTGACTTGAGCTAGAAGAGCCAGTGCGATGATGGTGCCGGACAGTACGCCGATGAAAATTGTGGTTCGACCAAACATCTCCTGGTATCCAAGCGTCCGGGCCGACAAGAGACTCCAGTGTTCGGTAGTTAGAATGTCTAACGCCCGTGGATCATCGAGCCCTGTCTTGCGTTGATCCGGGGCCGACGGCTCGTCCGTGGCAGGCGTCATTCTGGTGTCGCCTAGACAGAATGACTTGGTTCGGGTTGGAGGCGGCCTGCCTCATCGGTATCGTGGATTACGTGGCGAGCCACGCAGAGCCACACGTTGAGCACGAAGGCATCAACCGAAGAGAGGAGGCAGGCCATGAGTCGTAAGTCTAGCAAGCTATTTGTCGGTATGGACGTGCAGACGTTGCTCGAGAGGTTAGGCCGCATTCGGAACAGGCTTTCGGTGCAAAGCTCACTTGCCTTTTGACGCAACAATTGGGGTGAGTGCGTAGTGTTGCATTTCTTCGATTTGGCCGATGTAAGGCCTGATCGCAGCAAGAAAAGGTGCAAATTCTGGGGCGCGTCGAAATCCTGTTAGATGGCCCTCGACTGAATCCCATTCGATACGGAGGATGTAGCGGTCTTGTTCTTCAACACATCGAGATAGCTCGTAGCCAAGGCAGTGTGGTGAGGCGTCGAGAGATGAAGAAGCCGCCCGATATGCAGCCTCGAAATTACTCAGGAGACTTTCGTGAGAGTCTTCGGCGAGCTTGTTGAGTTTGTAGCGAATGTATTCGACGATCATTGACGCTCCAAAGGAGGAGTGCTGCACGCTTTAGCCGAAGGTGCCGATCCCGCGCGCCATCAAGGCCGCGCACAGGATGATCAGAATGACGCCGGCAAACTCGAGGCGGAGGATCAGGCGGATCGTGCGCATCCTGTCGTCGCTCACCGCCGGTGCCTCGCCCTTTTTCAGCGCCGTCCGCCACGACAGGAACGTACGAGTCGGATAGATCGACAGGAGACCCACGATCGCGAACAGCGACAGCTTGGCGATCAATGGTGCACTGTGCCAGTAATAGGTGGCGCCTTTCTCGAAGAAAGCGACTCGCACCATGCCGACGAC
>VBCL01000045.1:1673-4412 GCA_005888865.1 Betaproteobacteria bacterium
CCACGAGAGTGAAAGCGGCGGCGTGATACAGAAACGCGAACTGCGCGGACGCTGCGCTCATGGCGGGTCGCTCGGGCTAAGCATGTCATTCGATCCGGCACTCAGGGTGGGTTGCCGCCCACAGCACCGCGGCGATCGGCCTTACCGGGAAATTTTCGTGCCGGGCGAATATTCCTCTTCGACCCATGCCGCAATGCGGTGTTCCGCTGGTGTAGCGCCAGCGGCGTTCGCCCGCTTCCTTGTGCTTCGCTTGCGCGAGTACTAGACTTCCCCGGATTCGGGCCCGCCCCATCCCGCAATCTTGAAGCAACCGGGCAGCGTATGAAACCACGCCGAGGGTGAAACGTGGCATGCGCATGTCCGCGCATCCGGGGCTTCGCAGGAAGATGGACAAGGAGGAAAACATGAAACGATCCCATCTGCGCCACGCTGTCTTCGCCGCTGCTGCGGCCCTCAGTCTCACGACCATGGCGGCCCGCGCGGCCGACGTCGACGCGAAGCGCTTGCTCGAGGCCGACAAGCATCCGGCCGACTGGCTCACCTATCACGGCTCGTACAAGTCGTGGCACTACAGCGGGCTCGATCAGATCAACACGAACAACATCAAGAACCTCAAGGTGGCCTGGACGCACGCCACGCCGCACTCGACGCGCGGGCTGCAGTCGTTCCCGCTCGTCGCCGATGGCATCCTCTACTACACCGGTTCGCACAACCAGATCTTCGCGCTCGACGGCGCGACCGGCAACCTGATCTGGGCCTACAAGCAGAAGCTCAACGAGGACCTGGTCGCCAAGCAGACGCACTCGCCGTACAACCGCGGCATCGCGATCGGCTTCGGCAACATCTACATGGGCACGCTCGACGGCAAGCTCGCCGCGATCGACATGAAGACCGGCAAGCTCAACTGGGAAACCAAGCTCGTCGAATCCGAAAAGCTCACCGTCGGCTTCACCGGGGCGCCTTTGCTCGTCAAGGACAAGGTGATCATCGGTTCGCAGGGTGGTGAGTGGCCGTACCGCGGTCCGATCTTCGGCATCGACGCCAACTCGGGCAAGCTCGCCTGGACGTTCTTCACGGTCGGCGGCAACGACGAGAGCGATCCGGCGCGCAAGACCTGGGGTGGCGATTCGTGGAAGACGGGCGGGGGCGGCGGCTGGATGGCCGGCGGCTACGATCCGAAGACCAACACCGTCTACTGGGGCACGGCGAACCCGGCGCCGCTATACGACTGGGGCGGCGCGGACTGGAAGACGACGGGTGCGCGTCCGGGCGACAACCTCTACACGACCTCGGTCCTCGGGCTCGATCCGGACAGCGGCAAGGTGAAGTTCTTTCACCAGGAGCTGCCGCACGACGCGTGGGACTTCGACAGCGCGGTCGGCGAATTCGTGATGCTCGAGCGTGGCGGCAAGGAATACGTCGTGCACGCGAACAAGGGCGGGTTCGTGTTCGTCTACGACCGCAACCTCAAGGTGGAGAACGTCTGGCAGGGTGTGAAGAACATCAACTTCGTGAAGAGCATCGATCCGAAGACGGGCGAGCTCATCGGCCGCCGCGATATGGCCGAGGGCAAGCACCAGGCGCTCTGTCCGTACATCGCCGGCGGCTATAGCTGGAACTCGGGTACGTACAACCCGGGCACCGGGCTCTACTACAAGGTGGCCAACGAGTGGTGCATGGACCTCGAAGTGGTCAAGACCACGCCGATCCTCGAACCGATGGCGCAGCTCAACATCGGCTCGAACTTCACCGTCAACAAGACCACGCCGGATGGCGGCAAGGCGCGCGGCCACGTCGCCGCATACGATCCGTTCACCGGCAAGGTCAAGTGGGATGTCGAATACGCCCAGCCGCCGCTCGCGAGCCTGCTCTCGACCAAAGGCAATCTGGTGTTCGTGCCCGACGCGCGTGGCTGGCTGCATGCGCTCGACGCCCGCACCGGCAAGGAACTCTGGTCGCACAACGATGGTCAGGGCCATAACGGCGGCATCATCAGCTACATGGCGAAGGGCAAGCAGTACATCGCCGTCGCCACGGGTTGGGGCGGATTGGCCGGTGACGATTACAAGGCCCTCTGGGGCGAGCCGTGGACCAGCATGCCGACCGATCAGGGCGCGCTGGTGGTCTTCGGTCTGTAAGACGGCATAGAAGCAAACGTCGACGGGCGGGGGCGGCGCTCCCGCCTGTCGCATTTTTGAGACTTCGATGCAACAGCGTCTAGTCGCGGTCCTCGGGTTCGTTTTTGGCATCGGATGCTGCGCGACCGCGGTGGCGCAGATGAGCGGTCCGATGTCATCCGGCTACAAACCCAGCACGGCTCAAGCCCAGCCGTCGACCGGGCAGATGCCCCCCGTCGTCGGCAAGGACGAGAAGGGGCTCGACGTGAACAAGCTCTTCGCCGGCACCTGTGGCTGGTGTCACAGCAACGGCGGACGCACGGCGGGCAAGGGGCCGCAGCTCATGGGCACCACGCTTACCGACGCCGAGATCGCGAGCCGCATCAAGAACGGCAAGCCGGGGGCGATGCCCGCATTTGGCGGCACCTTCAGCGATGACGACATCAAGGCGATCATCCGCTACATCCGCGACCTCAAAGAAAGCTGATCGACTTGGGTACTTGGGTGACATTTTCGCGCCACGCGATCCGCTGCTTCGCGAGTGCGCTCGCGGTTGCGTTCTTGTGGACATTGCTTTTCAGGGTTTCTGCCTCCGCCCGCACGCTCGCCGAAGTCCGCGCAC
>VBCL01000045.1:4496-11498 GCA_005888865.1 Betaproteobacteria bacterium
GGGCGCGCCCTCGCCGCGGGGCTTGGCGTCCCGCTGGAAATCGACTGGATCATTCCGCGGATTCGCGCGGGCCTCGTCGATTGCGACCTGCTGCTCGACACGATCGCCGACCCGGACATCCAGCGCGGCCCGCTCAAGCTTTCACATGCGTATCAGAAAAGCGGTGTCGCCCTTGCGCTGCGGCCGGGCAGCGATGCGGTGCTCGGGTTCGGTGATCTGCGGCCCGAGCAGCGGGTTGGCGTGCTGGTCGGTTCGATAGCGAGCGTGGTCCTGGGCAAGCGTGGGATGCGCACCGTCCCCTACGCGTTCGAGAGCGACATGGTCGAGGACCTCGCGAAGGGAACGCTCGACGCGTGCGCGGTGTCGCCCGCGAGCATCGCCTATTACATCCACGCACATCCCGGAGCCGGCCTGCGCTTCGTCCACGCTTACGACACCGAGCCGGAGCTCTCCTGGAATCTCGCCGTGGGACTGCGCCGCAGCGACGACGCTCTCGTCGCCGCGGTCAACGCCGCGCTCGACAAGCTGATCGACGACGGCACGCTCGCCGGCATCTACGCACGATACGGCGTCGACTATCGGCGCCCGTGATAGGGTCGTCCCGGCGCAGGCCGGGACCCAAGTTATTGTTAGGCGACGCGATTGGTCACCGGCTTGCTGAAGTCTTTAGTAGTCCCCGAGCAGCACCTCCGGCCGGATCGGCAGATCCCGGACGCGAATCCCCGTGGCGTGCCAGATCGCGTTGGCGATCGCAGGCCCGACGCCGACCGCCCCGAGCTCGCCGATGCCCCGCGCGCCGATGGTGCTCGCGTGCGGATCGAACTCGTCGACGAAGCTGACGTCGACGGCGGGCACGTCGGCGTTGACCGGCAGGAGATAACCCGCCAGGTTCTTCGATAGATAGCGTCCGAGCGTGCGGTCCATCTCGGAAGCCTCGAGCAGCGCCTGGCCCACGCCCCAGGCGATGCCGCCAATGATCTGGCTGCGCGCGGTCATCGGATTGACGATGCGTCCCGCGCTGTACACGCCGACGCAGCGCGTGAGCCGCGGAATGCGAAGATCCGCGTCGACGCGCACCTCCGCGAAGACCGCCCCGAAGCTGGCCATGCTCCACTGCTTGACCTCGCCGAGGGGCGATGCTTCGGTGCCGGGCGACCAATGCCCGTCAGCGGACAATCCAGGCACGCGGTTTTGTGCGAGAAGCTCGGCGTAATCCTTGGCTTTCGCCTTGCCCTCGCCGCCAGCCAGGGCGTCGAGTTTTTTCCGGAGCTTCATCGCCGCGTCGTGCACGGCCGATCCCACGCCCATTGTGGTCGACGAGCCGAACGTTCCCCCGGTCTCGGGCAGCGTCGTGTCGCCGAGCGCGAGGCGCACGCGATCGACGGGCACACCGAGCGTCTCGGCGGCGATCTGGGGCATGATGGTATAGGCGCCTGTGCCGATCTCCTGGCAGCCGGCCTCGATCAGTACCTCGCCGTCGGGCCGAAGCGTGATTCGGGCGTTCGCGGGAAAGCGGAACGTCGACATGATCGCCGTCGCCATTCCCCATCCGACGAGATCGTTGCCTTCGCGCAGGCTTCCGGGGCGCGGATCGCGCCGCGACCAGCCGAACCGCTCGGCGCCCTGCATATAACACTCGCGCAGCTTCTTCGACGAGAACGGTTTGCCCTGCGTCGGATCGACCTCGGCGTGATTGCGGAGTCGGAGCTCGAGCGGGTCCATCTCCAGCGCCACGGCGAGCTCGTCCATCGCAATTTCCAGCGCAACCATGCCCGGCCCTTCGTGCGGCGCGCGCATTGCCGTGGGTGTGCTGCGATGCACGCGCACGGCGCGGTGACGCGTGGCAATTGCCGGGGAGGCGTACAGGGCGCGGGTGCCCGCCGCCGCGTATTCCATGTAGTCGTCCGACATCGACGTCGGGGTCACGCTGTCGTGGCGGATGGCCATGAGCGTCCCGTCGCGTTCGGCACCGAGCCCGACCGCCTGGTGCGTGCCGGTCTGGTAGCCATGCGCGGTGAAGGTCTGGGCCCGCGTCAGCGCCAGCTTCACCGGACGCCGGACTTCGCGCGCCGCGATCGCGGCGAGGATCTGGTGCGGCCAGACATAGCCCTTGCAGCCGAAGCCGCCACCGACGAACGCGTTGCGCACGCGCACGGCTTCCGGCGCGATGGCGAACGCCGCGGCGAGCGTCATGCGCACACCCCATATCCACTGCGTCGCATCGTGGAGAGTCAACCTTCCATCGCGCCAGTCCGCGATCGTAGCCGACGGTTCCATCGTGTTGTGGTGGCGGTCGGCGGTGCGATAGACATGCTCGACGCGCACTGCTGCGCGCGAGAAAGCCTCGTCGACGTCGCCGACGCGCGTGTCCGGCTCCGCGTAGGTCGTGAGGGGAATGCCCTTATCGAGCGCCTGGCGAAAGTCGACGGCCGCGGGCTCCTGCGCGTAGCTCACGCGCACGAGCCCGGCGGCATACATCGCCTGCTCGAGGGTTTCGGCGACGACCAGCGCGATCGGCTGTCCCTCGTGCTGGATGCGATCGCTCTGCAGCGGCAGTGGCGCCTGCATCGGTAATTCGGGAGAAAGTTTGGCGAGCCGCGGCGTGTTCTGGTGCGTGAGCACCTTCAGCACGCCGGGCGCCGCAGCGGCGGCTTCCGCGTCGATGCGCGCGATGCGTCCGCTCGCGATCGTGCTCGACACCATCGCGGCGAAGGTGAGTCCCGGCAGCGAAGTATCGGCGGTGTAGCGCGCCTGGCCGGTCACCTTGGCGTCGCCATCCTTGCGTTCCAGCGCCTGTCCTATCGTCATGCTTTTTCTCCCGCGGTTTGCAGCGCGCGAATCACCGCGCGCTTGGCGAGCTCGATCTTGAAGCCGTTGTGCCGGCGCGGCTTCGCTTCGGCAAACGATTCTTCCAGCGCGGTTCGGAGCGCCGAGGTTTCGAGCGATCCGCCGGCGAGCGCGTCCTCGGCGCGCGTGAGCCGCCACGGCTTGGGCGCGACACCGCCCAGCGCGATGTGCGCCTGGCGGATGCGTTTGCCGTCGAGCTCGAGCGCAACCGCGGCGGAGACCAGCGCGAATTCATACGAGGCGCGCTCGCGCACCTTGAGGTAGTGCGAGCGCTTCGCCAGCGGCGAGGCCGGGACCTCGATCGCCGCGATGATCTCGCCCGCGTGGAGCACGCTGTCGCGTTCCGGCGCGTTTCCCGGCAGCTGGTAGAAGTCGACCAGTGCGACCTGGCGCGTGCCGAAGGTGTTGCGGACGTGAACTACGGCGTCGAGTGCGGCCAGCGCGACGGCCACGTCCGACGGATGCGTGGCGAGGCAATGCTCGCTCCAGCCGAAGATCGCCATCGAACGATCTTCGCCCTCGAGCGCGGCGCAGCCGCTGCCCGGCCGCCGCTTGTTGCAGGGCAGGTCCGTCTCGGCCCGGAAGTAGGGACAGCGGGTGCGCTGCATCAGGTTGCCGCCCATCGACGCCATGTTGCGCAGCTGCGGCGAGGCGCTGCGTTCCAACGCCTCGGCGATTGCCGGGAAGTCGCGCCGCACGGCCTCGTGCTCGGCGACCTCGCTCATCCGCGCCAGCGCGCCGATCCTGAGCCCGCGCGGGTCGTTGTCGATGGCGGCGAGCTCAGTAAGACCATTGATGTCGACCAGGCGCGTCGGGACGACGATGCCTTCCTTCATCCAGTTGACGAGCTCGGTGCCGCCGGCGATGAGCGCGGTGCCGGGCTGCGCGGTCGCGGCGACCGCCGTCGGGATGTCCGCAGCGCGGCTGAAAGCGAACGGGCGCATGTCAGTCTCCTCCGATCTTGCTCGCAGCGGCTTTCACCGCCGCGACGATCTGCGGGTACGCGCTGCAGCGGCAGATGTTGCCGCTCATGAACTCGCGGATCTCCTCGTCGCTGCCCGCGTGGCCCTCGCGGATGCAGGCGACCGCGGACATGATCTGGCCCGGTGTGCAGTAGCCGCACTGGAATGCGTCGTGCGCGATGAACGCCGCCTGCACGGCGTGCAGTTGCCCGTTCCTGGCGAGGCCCTCGATGGTGGTGACCTGCTTGCCGTCGGCGAGCACCGCCAGCGTCATGCACGACAGCGCCCGCCGCCCGTCGATGTGGACCGTGCACGCGCCGCACTCGCCGCGATCGCAGGCCTTCTTGGTGCCGGTGAGTCCCAGGGCGTCACGCAGCGTGTCGAGCAACGTGATGCGGGTGTCGAGCTCGAGGCGATGTGCGTCGCCATTGACGCGCACCGATACGGTGAAGCGCGTCGGCTCGCCGTCGGCGGGTTGCAGGGCTTCGCCGGCGGGTCGCTGCATTACATCGGAATCTTGGGCCATGGTGGTGCCTCACGGTGAAAAAATGCGAAAGGACATCCTGGAATGCTTCTTGCGTTCGGAGAATTGCGGAGTAAGCCGCGCTGCGGGCGGCATTGCAGGCTCTCGCTGCGCTTCGGCGCGGCGGCGAGGTCATGTGCTTCGACTGGGGACAGCAGCGCCGCGTTCCATGACGCGCGGCAGCGCGTCTGCGGTCCCGCGTTATGCTACAAACAACAGCAGATGACTCCTCCACCCGATCCGCTCAACCCGACGCGCAAGAAGCATCGCTTCAACCAGGCGTGGATGCACGAGCACGTCACCGACCATTGGGTGCACGAGGCGAAGGCCAAGGGCTACCGGTCGCGCGCAGCGTTCAAGCTCATCGAGCTGGCCACCCGGGACCGGCTAATCCGACCCGGAATGACGGTCGTCGATCTCGGCGCCGCGCCGGGAAGCTGGTGCCAGGTCGTGCGCGAGCGGCTGGGGCGCTCGGGCCGGATCGTCGCCGTGGACCTGCTGCCGATGGAGCCGGTCCCCGGGGTCGACTTCATTCAGGGCGATTTCCGGGAGGATGCGACGCTCCGGGCGCTCGAGGCTGCGCTCGGCACCCGCAAGGTCGATCTTGTACTGTCGGACCTCTCGCCCAATATCAGCGGTATCGAGTCCGCGGACCAGGCACGGAGCGTACATCTGGGTGAACTGGCGTTGGAGTTCGCCACCGGCTGGCTGCAACCGGGGGGCGATCTGGTCGTCAAAGGCTTTGAGGGCGAAGGATTTTCCGAGCTCAGGCGGCAGATTCAAGCCCGTTTCGATAAGGTTCACGTGCGCAAGCCCAAGGCCTCACGCGACCGGAGCCGGGAGGTTTTCCTGGTGGGGAAGGGCTTCCGCCCGCTTTGAGCCCGGATGATGAGGTGATAGTCGTACTGAGGAGTGAGACGGGTGGTCAGGGTGGGCCACCCCGCACCTGTTAGAATGCCGTAGTAACTCGGCGCCCGAAGCGCTTTGAAGGAAACAGTTTGAACAACCTGCTGAAGAATCTCCTGATCTGGCTGGTCGTCGGCCTGGTCGTACTCACGGTCGTCAAGCAGTTCGACGCGCGGCCCGGCACCAAGGACACCGTGCCTTACTCCGACTTCATGGAGCAGGCCAAGCAGGGACACGTCGAATCGGCCTCGATCGAGGGCCGGACGATCAAGTGGACCGGCACCGACAAGAAAACGAACATCACCTACAGCCCCAGCGACATCTGGATGGTCGGCGACCTGGTGCGGTACGGCGTCAAGGTGCAGGCCAAGCCGGAAGAAGAGCAGAGTTTCCTCGCGCAGGTGTTTATCTCCTGGTTCCCGATGCTGCTCTTGATCGGCGTATGGGTATTCTTCATGCGCCAGATGCAGGGAGGCGGCCGCGGCGGCGCGTTCAGCTTCGGCAAGAGCAAGGCGCGCATGCTCGACGAGTCCAACAATACGGTCACGTTCGCGGACGTCGCGGGCTGCGACGAAGCCAAGGAAGAAGTCTCGGAGCTGGTCGAGTTCCTGCGTGATCCGTCCAAGTTCCAGAAGCTCGGCGGGCGCATTCCGCGCGGCGTGCTGATGGTCGGCAACCCCGGCACCGGCAAGACGCTGCTCGCCAAGGCCATCGCCGGCGAGGCGAAGGTTCCGTTCTTCTCGATCTCGGGCTCCGACTTTGTCGAGATGTTCGTCGGCGTGGGTGCGGCGCGCGTGCGCGACATGTTCGAGCAGGCGAAGAAGAACGCGCCGTGCATCGTGTTCATCGACGAAATCGACGCGGTCGGCCGCCAGCGCGGCGCGGGTCTCGGCGGCGGCAACGACGAGCGCGAGCAGACGCTCAACCAGCTGCTGGTCGAGATGGACGGCTTCGAGGGCAACTCCGGCGTGATCGTCATCGCCGCGACCAACCGGCCCGACGTGCTGGACCCGGCGCTGATGCGCCCGGGCCGCTTCGACCGCCAGGTGGTGGTGCCGCTGCCCGACATCCGCGGCCGCGAGCAGATCCTGCTCGTCCACATGCGCAAGGTTCCGCTCGCCACGGACGTCAAGGCCGAGGTCATCGCCCGCGGTACCCCGGGCTTTTCCGGTGCCGATCTCGCCAACCTGGTCAACGAGGCGGCACTGTTCGCCGCGCGCAAGACCAAGCGGCTGGTCGACATGGAAGACTTCGAGATGGCCAAGGACAAGATCATGATGGGCGCCGAGCGCAAATCGATGGTCATGTCCGAGGAAGAGAAGCGCAACACCGCGTACCACGAGTCCGGCCACACGGTGGTGGCGAAGCTCTTGCCCAAGTCCGATCCGGTGCACAAGGTGACGATCATCCCGCGGGGCCGCGCGCTCGGCGTGACGATGCAGCTCCCCGAAGCCGACCGCTATTCCTTCGATCGCGATTACCTCCTGCAGCGCATCGCGGTGCTCTTCGGCGGTCGCATCGCCGAGGAAATCTTCATGCACCAGATGACCACCGGCGCCGGAAACGACTTCGAGCGCGCTACGCAGATGGCGCGCGACATGGTCACGCGCTACGGCATGTCCGACACGCTCGGTCCGATGGTGTACGGCGACAACGAAGGCGAAGTCTTCCTCGGCCGCTCGATCACGACGCAGAAGAATGTCTCCGAGGCGACCATGCAGAAGGTCGACCAGGAGATCAAGCGCATCATCGACGAGCAATACG
>VBCL01000045.1:11633-12018 GCA_005888865.1 Betaproteobacteria bacterium
CGTCCGCCCAAGCCGTCTTCGACGCCGGCCAATCCAACCTTCGGCCCCAACGCCGGCCCCGACGCCGCGCCCACCGCCAGTCCGGCATAGCTGTTGTTCTAACTAGCTGTCGCCCCGGCGCAGGCCGGGGCCCAATTTCGCCCAACAGGCATTTTCGTCTCGTGAAACTTGGATCCCGGCCTTCGCCGGGATGACAAATCTTCGTTATTCCCGCGCCACCGGCGCTGCAGCGTCGTGAAGCAACCGCGCCTGCTCCGGGCGCTGCGGAGGCGTCCACTGATATACCCACGTCTCGGTGAGCGGTTGTCCGTCGGCGCGAACGTACAGGCGCAGATCGACCGGCGCGGTGCTTTCGTCCTGCGGCCGCAGATCGAACATCGCGCGA
>VBCL01000551.1 GCA_005888865.1 Betaproteobacteria bacterium
GACTCGCCGGCGGCGCGCTCGGCGTGCGCGACCTCGACCTCGGCTGGATTGTGCGCGAAGGTGTACGCGAGCGCCGGAATGAACGTGCTCACCTCGTGCGAAGCGGCGATCGCGCGGACGATGTCGCGGTCGTACGCGCGCAGCATGCAGCCCTGGTCGGTCATCTTGATGCGCGTGATCCGCTCGCGTATCCCGTTCATCATGCGGGAAGCGACTCTCCGCCACCACGAGTCCTCACGGGTGCGTCGCACGCCGCCGACGTAATCGTGACCGGCATCCATTGCGGCCAGAAGCTTTCCGATCTCCTCGGGCGGATTCTGCAAGTCGGCGTCCAGCGTGACCACACGCTCGCCGCGCGAGCGATCGAAGCCGGCGACGATCGCCATGTGCTGACCGTAGTTGGCGTTGAACACGACCACACGCGTCACGTCGGGACGCTTGAGGTACTGATCCTTGAGTAGCGCCACCGACCGGTCGCGGCTGCCGTCGTCGACGAATATCGCTTCGTAGCTCGTTCCGAGCCGATCGAGCGCGGGGTAGAGCCGGTCGAAGAGCGACTGCAGTCCTACCGCCTCGTTGTAGACGGGAATCACGACCGACAGTTGCGGCGCGGCTGCAGTCATTTCCGTGCCGCCGCGAGCACTTCGGCGACCGTGGCGCAGACGCGATCGACATCGGCCTCGGACATTCCAGCGTGCAGCGGCAGCGCGACGGTCTCGCGCGCGATGCGCTCGGCATTCGGGAACTGACCCTCTCGGCCGCCGTGGCGGCGGCCTAGGGTACACACATGCAACGCTTCGTACGACATCCCGGTGCCGATGCCGCGCGCTTCGAGCGCATCGCGGAACGCCTTGCGCGATATGGTCAAGCGGTCGAGAGGCAGCAGGACACAGAACATGTTCCAGGAGCTCGCGCCGTCGGCGTCGGCATCGGGTCTAGGCGGCAGCACACAAGGCGGATCGGTCGCCAGGCGCGCGAAGTAGCGATCGACGAGAGCGCGCCGCCGAGCAAGGAATTCCGGAAGCCTCTCGAGTTGCGAATAGCCAATACGCGCGTTGACGTCCGGCATGTTGAACTTGCCGCCTGGAAAAGCGACGTCTCGCGTCCGGTCGGACAAATACGTGATGCCGTGGAAGCGCAGCGATTCGACACGCTTCGCTTCGGCAGCGTCGTTGACCACCAGCGCACCGCCTTCGATCGAGGTGATGTTCTTGTTCGGATGGAAACTGAACGTGGTCAGGTCGCCGAACGCACCAACGTTCCGGCCTTTCCAGCGCGAGCCGATGACGAGCGCCGCATCCTCGCACCCGAATGCCCCGCCGTCGCGCCAGCGCCAGAAGCGCATCCATGTCGACCAGCGAGCCCGGATAATGGGTCGGCACGATGGCGCGGGTGCGCGAGGTGATGGCCGCCTCGACCTGGGCAAGATCGATGTTGCGGGTGACGAGGTCGCAGTCCACGAAGACCGGCGTCGCCCCGACCTTGACGATCATGTTGAGCACGGTGAAAAAGCTCTGCGCCGAGCTGATCACTTCGTCGCCGGGGCCGATCTCGCAAAGCTGCAGCGCAACCTCGACCGCCGCCGTCCCCGAGGTCAGGGCACGGGCCGGACGCCCGCCGCAGAATGCCGAGAGCTGCGCCTCGAATTTCTGCACCCACGGACCGCTCGCGATGTGACCGGAGCGCAGCACCTCGTCGACGCCGGCGATGGTGGCGTCGTCGAGCAGCGGAGCGGCGAACTTGAGGTAGGTCATTGGTTGGGTGGGGCCATGTCCGGCAGTAATGCCATCAGCCGCGCGCCACCAGCCATACGCCGACGATGATTAAGCCGATACCGAGCCAGCGCGACAGCGTCACCTCTTCGCCGAGCAGATAGTGGGCGGCGATCGCGTTGACGATGTAGCCCAGCGACAGCATCGGGTACGCGACCGATACCGGGACCCGCGACAAGCCCACGATCCACACGATCACGCTGACGACATAGCAGCCCAAGCCTGCGACGATGTGCGGCTCGAGCCCCATGCGCCCGACCTGAGCCGGCCAATTCTCCGCGGATAGGGTGATCACGCCGAGCACGTTGGTGCCCGCTTTGAGCAAAAGCTGCGCACCGGCGTTGAGCAGCACGCCGGTGATGAGGAACGAGAACGCGGTCCAGGTCATCATCTTCGGCTTACCACCACCCGCCGAGCATCGCGGCCCATCTCGACCATCGGCACGCCCTCACGCTTCAGTTCGTCGTATTCGTCCGGCGGCATGATGGCATAGGCCTGCCCGCCCGCCTCCCAGCGTCGCCGCCATTGGTCCACGGTGGCGATCGCCTTATCGGGCTCGCTCGCGAGGCCCATTGCCATCTCGTCGGGATGGTCCACCTGCACCACCGTCCGGCCGAGATAATACGGCAAGGTCTGATCGTACATACGGATCGTATAGAACGGAACCTCGGTCGAGAGCGGACCGTGCGCGGCGACGACCCGGGCGAGGATGGGCGAGGTCGAGCGCGACTCGGCGAGCTCGTCGTGACCGGTCAGCACGAGCTGCGCGCCTGCGAGCGAGCTCAGGGCGACGGCGAAGACCCCCGCGGTGCGCTTCGCCCGCGTCAGCCACCACCAGCCGAGGACACCGCCGGCCGACGCGATGGCGAAGCCCGCCTGGATCCATGGGCCATAGGCGAGTAGCGGCGGCAATGGCTGCCGCGCGTCGGCGAAATGCGCAACCAGCGGCGTGTAGCCGAAAAGCGTGGCCAGCGTGATTACGCCGGCGACGATGAC
>VBCL01000046.1 GCA_005888865.1 Betaproteobacteria bacterium
CGGCGAGCTCGCGTGCGCTCTTCTTCAGGAAGTGGCGCGCGAGCGGGGCGATGTCCTCGCCGCGCTCGCGTAAGGGAGGCAACCGCAGTCGAACGACGTTGAGCCGGTGCAGCAGGTCCTCGCGGAACAGGCCCTGCCGCACCCGCTCCTCGAGATTCTGGTGGGTGGCGGCGATGATGCGCACGTTGGATTTGAGCGGTGCGTGACCGCCGACCCGGTAGTACTCGCCGTCGGACAGGACCCGCAGCAGGCGCACCTGCAGGTCGGGCGGCATGTTGCCGATCTCGTCGAGGAACAACGTACCGCCCTCGGCCTGCTCGAACCGGCCGCGGCGCGCGCTCTGCGCGCCGGTGAACGCTCCGCGCTCGTGGCCGAAGAGCTCCGACTCGAGCAGATCTTTCGGAATCGCTGCCGTATTGATCGCCACGAACGGCCCGCCTGCGCGCGGACTGTGGCGATGGAGCGCGCGCGCCACCAGCTCCTTCCCGGTGCCGGACTCGCCGGTAATCAGCACCGTAACGTGTGACTGCGACAGCCGGCCGATGGCCCGGAACACCTCCTGCATCGCCGGCGCCTGACCGAGCATCTCCGCGGTCTCGCCGACACTTGCCGCCCCCGGCGCGGAGGCGGGGACCTCGGCGCTGGCGCGCCGGATGAGCGCGATCGCATGATCGACGTCGAAAGGCTTGGGCAGATACTCGAACGCGCCGCCCTGGAACGCCGAGACCGCGCTGTCGAGGTCGGAATACGCGGTCATGATGATCACCGGAACGTGAGGAAACCGCTCACGGATGTTGTTGAGCAGCGTCAGGCCCGACTCGCCGGGCATGCGAATATCCGACACCAGGACCTGCGGCTGACTCTGCTGCAGCGCCTGCAGCACGTCGCGTGCGGATGCGAAGGTCTTGTAGGCGATGCCCTCGCGGGCGAGCGCCTTCTCGAGCACCCACCGGATCGATCGATCGTCGTCGACGATCCAGACGGGCTTCACCAGCTCACCTTGCATCGGTTGATTGTCGTCATAGACTTGCATGCAGGATCAAACCCTTCCTCACTCTACGCGCCGGGGCGTTTGAACTCCAGCGGCAGTAAAATCGTAAATACGGTACGGCCGGGAACGCTCACGCATTCGATCGCGCCATTGTGCTGGGCGATGAACGTCTGCGCGATCGTGAGACCCAGCCCGCTGCCGCCCTCCCGTCCTGACACCAACGGATAAAAGATCCGGTCTCGAAGCTCGTCGGGTACGCCGGGTCCGTTGTCCTCGACCGACACCGCAAGCGCAAGCCGGTAACGGCGCCTGGCGAGAGTCACGCTGCGGGCAACGCGGGTCGTGATGTGGATCTCGCGCGGACGCGGAACCGCCTGCAGCGCCTGTGCAGCGTTCTTGACGACGTTGAGCAGCGCCTGCGTCAGCTGCTCCGGATCGGCTTCGAATTCGGGCAGGCTGATGTCGAAGTCCGACGCGATCACGACCTCGGGGAACTCGGCCTGCACGACGCTCGCGACGCGCGCGAGCAGCTCGTGAATATTGGTGCGGCGATACGTCGGCAGACGATGCGGCGTGAGCAGCCGGTTGACCAGCGTCTGCAGCCGATCCGCCTCGCCGATGATCACCTGCGTGTATTCGATGAGCGGCGGGCGATCCAGCTCGCGCTCGAGCAGTTGCGCGGCCCCGCGGATGCCGCCCAGCGGGTTCTTGATCTCGTGCGCCAGGTTCCGAATCAGCTCGCGATTGGCCTGCTGCTGTTCGAGCAGGCGCTCCTCGCGCGCGATCTTGAGCTGCTGGTCGATGTGCCGGAATTCGAGCAGCAACGTGGCGCTGCGAGATTCGATCACCGAGACGGTACACGAAAGGTGCAAGCGCGGCTTGCCGTTGACGCCCAGCTCGAGCTCCTGCTCGGTGTAGGCGGCACCGCTGGCGAGCGCCTTGTCGATCGCCTGGAACAGCGCCGGCGCCTCGCCGAACACGGTCCGAATCGAGTGGCCGAGCAACTGCCGGCGCGACAGCTCGAACAGGTTCTCCGCGGCGGGATTGGCATAGGAGACCTCGAGCGCCTCGGTGAGCAGCAAGACCGCCGTCGCGAGCAGCTCCAGCCCGGGATAGGCAGCCGGGTCATCGTCGCCAGCCATGGAGGAGAACGAGTAGGGGGGCATGCGTTCGTGCGGGAACGATTGCCGCGCAATCTGACATATTGCGTAGCAAGTTCCGCGCCCATGACCGTTCCAGCGAACGGTCAGCGTCTGGCAGCGAGTTCTTTCTTGAGCGCTTCGATATTCTTTTCGTGCAAGCTGACGGCCTGGCGCAGCCTCGTCACGCGATCGGCATACTTCTGCGGGACGTTCTGCTCGTCGAGGGTCGGCGGCGGTGCCCCATTGGAGTACGCCGCGCGCGCCTCTTCGAGCAGCTTCTGTTCGGCGACCAGTTCCTCGTTCAATACCTTGCGCCGGACGTCGTCGCGACCCTTCTGGGTGTTCGCATCGACCTTGGGAAAACCGGAAGGCGAAGGGGCGCTGCGGGCCGAATACCCGCCCCCATCGCCGTCGCCAGTCATTCCGGGAACGTTGAAATACGCAGTGTAGCCACTCTGTGTCACGCACTTGAAAGTGCTGCCTTCGACGCGCGTCGGGCGCCCGGTGCAGCCCGACTCCTTGGCCCGGGTGGACAGTGTCGCGCCAGCAGCCGATCCGCTGCTACCCGGCACGCACCAGCAGCACGCATACGCGCACCATGTGATTGCGAGGAAGCGGACAGCGGGTAGCATGGCGGGCAAGTGTATCAAACGCTCGTAACAAGACGGGGCGGACCGTTACCGGCCCGCCCCGCTGGCTCGATGCGTCGGCGCCGCTGCAGCCGACTGGAAGTGAAGGTGCGACTTCAGAGACTGTAATACATATCGAACTCGACCGGATGGGTCGTCATCCGGAAGCGCGTCACCTCTTCCATCTTGAGCGCGATGTACGCGTCGATCATGTCGTTGGAAAACACGCCGCCGCGAGTCAGGAATTCGCGGTCGCGGTCGAGGTTGTCGAGCGCTTCGTCGAGCGACGCACACGGATGCGGGACCTTGGCCGCTTCCTCAGGCTCGAGATCATAGAGGTTCTTGTCCATCGGATCGCCCGGGTGGATCTTGCTCTGAACGCCGTCCAGCCCCGCCATGAGCAGCGCCGCGAATGCAAGGTACGGGTTGGCGGTCGGATCCGGGAAGCGCACTTCGACTCGCCGCCCCTTCGGATTGCTGACGTAGGGGATGCGACATGCAGCCGAGCGGTTGCGCGCCGAGTAGGCAAGATTGATCGGCGCTTCGAAGCCGGGAACCAGCCGCTTGTACGAGTTCGTCCCCGGGTTGGTGATCGCGTTGAGCGACTTGGCGTGCTTGATCACGCCGCCGATGTAGTAGAGCGCGAACTCGGAGAGCCCGGCGTAGCCGTTGCCCGCGAACAGATTCTGGCCGCTCTTCCAGACCGATTGGTGGACATGCATCCCCGAGCCGTTGTCACCGACGATGGGCTTGGGCATGAATGTCGCCGTCTTGCCGTAGGTATGGGCGACCATCTGCACTGTGTATTTGAGGATTTGCATCCAGTCCGCGCGCTTGACCAGGGTGTTGAACTTGGTGCCGATCTCGTTCTGGCCCGCCGCGCCGACTTCGTGGTGAAACACTTCCACCTCGACGCCCTGCTCCTCGAGCGCGAGCGAGATCGCGTTGCGAATGTCCTGTAGCGTGTCCATGGGGGGCACGGGGAAGTAGCCCCCCTTGACCGCCGCGCGGTGCGCCATGTTGCCGCCTTCGTATTCCTTGCCCGTCGACCACGGCGCTTCTTCGGACTCGATTTTCACGAAGCATCCGGACATGTCGACGTTCCAGGTCACCGAATCGAAGATGAAGAACTCGGGTTCCGGCCCGAAATACGCCGTGTCGCCAAGCCCGGTCGACTTGAGGTAAGCCTCAGCGCGCCTGCCGAGCGAGCGCGGATCGCGGTCGTAGCCCTTGCCATCGGTGGGCTCCAGGACGTCGCACGAAATGTTGAGCGTGGTCTCGTCGGTAAATGGATCGATACGCGCCGAATCGGGATCGGGGGACAGCAGCATGTCGGAGGCCTCGATCCCTTTCCAGCCGGCGATCGAAGAGCCGTCAAAGGCGTGGCCGTTGTCGAATTTGTCCTGCGTGAACACCTTGGCCGGCACCTGGACGTGTTGTTCCTTGCCGCGCGTGTCGGTGAATCGCAGATCGACAAACTTGACCTCCTTGTCCTTGATTGTCTTGAGTACATCGGCCGGTGAAGCCATGCTTTTCTCCTGTGAGCCGTGAGCGATGCCGGGAATTAGGGCGATAAGACGAGATTTGCGCAAAGCAACAATTAGCAGAAACTATGCCATAAGCCGGCGAGCTTGGCACGGGGCGCCGATTGATGCCAGGCCAGGCCGGCCGACCTTTGGACGCACCGATCTGGGGCTGCGGACAAGGGCCGCGAGACGCCATGGTGCACGACCACGATCAAGCCATGCACTTCGGCTATGCTAGAGTGAAACGGCATGACCGTGCCCCTGCTCCTCGGCGCACCGTGCGAACGTCGCCGAGACGCTCGCGGTCAAATTTCGAGCCATGACCTCTGAACCCGTGATGAAGCCGATCGCAAAGGCGGTTCTCGCTGCGGCACAGCAGCGGGGGGTTGCCGATGGCTTGCCCTATTTTGGTGCAATCTTGCCGACTGAGGCGGGTGTCCTGCTGGAGTCACTGCCCAATGCCCGCTTGATCGATGTCCGGACCCGCGCAGAGTGGGATTACGTGGGCCGCGTCCCCGGAAGTACCTTGATCGAATGGAATCAGTATCCGTCCGGCGCACGCAATCCGGCGTTTCTCGAACAACTGCGTGCCGCGACGCCCGATCCCAAGACCCCGTTGCTGTTCCTTTGCCGCAGCGGGCAGCGTTCCGACGCTGCCGCGCGGGCGGCGGCCGAAGCGGGATACGACATGGCGTTCAACGTGCTCGAGGGATTCGAGGGCGACAAGGATGCGGACGGGCACCGCAGCACGCGCGGTGGCTGGCGCAAGGCCGGGTTGCCCTGGGTTCAGGGGTAGAACAGATAGACCTGATAACCCGCCTGCGTCGTCGCGCTGGCGTCGATGAAGAGCTTGACGTTGAGCTCGGCGTTACCCGCAATCCCGCTCTCGATATCGGCAGCCCCGCTCGCGTACTCCTGCGGCGCGAATGCACGGCGCACCACGACAACGTCCTGTTGGGTCTGTTTCTGAACGTCGGATAGCGTGAGCTCGAGATAGGGATACGCGAGCGGATACGGCACGCGGTTCCTGATCGTTACCGAAAGAATAAGCAAGCCCTTATGCGCCGGGTCGGCCTGCAGGTCCGAGGCTTCGATCGATAGCCCGTTGATCTCCTGCAGCGCGCGCAGCTCGCAGCCAGCAGCACCACAAAGCGTGATCAATGCGGGCTTCGTCTTCGGCCAATGCGCGGCGATCGCGTCGCGAAAATGAAACAGCGCCTGGCCCGTGAGCAACAGCACCAGTACGGGCACCGACGCGACGTAAGCCCACATCGGAAGCCGCCGCCGGTTTGGCTTTTCCTGCCAGGAGAAGCGCGCGGCGTAGGCCGCTTCCGCCGAGGCAAAATCGTGCGGCTCGTCGTCCGTCGTTGTCTCGTCTTCGGGCTCGACGGGTCGATCGTCTCCTTGGCCGGTCGCTGGCGCCGGGTGGAGCGCGTGGGCATTACGCAGCGTTACTGTCGGCGGTCCGAGCGCGGCTTCGTCGAGCTCGGCCTGGTCGCCCTCCGCGCGTGGACGCGGCGCCAGCGACAGCAGGCCCGCAACTCCATCGAAGACCGTGTGGCAGTGGCCGCAACGCACCTGGCCGCCGCGCATCGCCAACTGCTGCGGGGTCACGCGGAAGATGGTTTTGCAGCCTGGACAGCGCGTGAACTTTTGGTCGGTCATCGTCTCGCGCCGAATCCCGCTGACCCTTTGGTCAGCGCATAACCCGCGCGCCCGCCAAGGCCACCCATCCGTCTGCCATCCCCCATGGCGCGATATTAAACCATCGCTCGTAGGCCGCGACGACCGCGTCGACCTGCGCTTCCAGGATCCCGGAAAGCACGATGCTGCCGCGGGCTCGGACACGCGCCGCGAAGAGCGGCGCCATGAGCTCGAGCGGATTAGCGAGGATGTTCGCGAGCGCGACGTCGACGGGCTCCGGGGAGAACTCCTCGGGCAAACCGAAAGCGACGACGACGTCGTTGGATGCGGCGTTGGCACGACTGGTCGCGACGGCCTGCGGATCGATGTCGATCCCGATCACGCGCCCGGCGCCGAGCTTCGCCGCCGCGATGGCGAGAATCCCTGAGCCGCAGCCATAGTCGAGCACCGTTGCGCCGCGACGTAGATTTTCGGCGAGCCAGCGCAGGCACAGCAGCGTGCTCGGATGCGCCCCGGTCCCGAAGGCCAGTCCCGGGTCGAGCACGATGTTGATCGCCGCGGCGTCCGGCGGCGCGCACCAGGAAGGTACGACCCACAGCCGCTGGGTGACCCGTACCGGCGCGAATTGCGCCTGGCTCATGCGCACCCAGTCGTCACCGGCGATCGTTGCCATCGAGTACTTGGGAAGCGACTCGCCGAGCGCAGCCGCAGCTTGCGCCAGCGCGTGCTCGGCGTCGCAGGCTCCGCCGAAGAGCGCCGTCAGCCGGATCACCGGCCAGCTCGCCTCACCCTCGGTGCCAGGCTCACCGTAGATCGGCGTTTCAGCAGCAGTGCCCGCTCTCGCGTCGGTCGAGTCAACGGACAACGCGCCGGCTTCCAGCAGCGCGTCGGCCCAGCGTTCCGCGGTGTCCGGAGTCGCGTCGAAGGTC
>VBCL01000552.1 GCA_005888865.1 Betaproteobacteria bacterium
CTCGGCCGCACGACGCTCACGATCCTGGCGATGGCGATCAGCGGTAGCTGTGCAGCGACCATCGGCTTTTTCTATGGCGCCGCGCCGGCATGGCTGCTCGCGGTCGGCATCGTCTGGGGCGTGAGCATCGTTGCCGACTCGGCGCAGTTTTCCGCCTCGATCGCCGAGCTTTCGGATCCGGCGCGGGTGGGGACGATGCTGACCCTGCAGACGGCCCTCGGCTTTACGCTGACCTTGATTACCATTCATCTGATGCCTTACCTGGTCGACGCGTTGAGCTGGCGGTATGCCTTCGCGCCGCTCGCGGTCGGCCCGGCGCTGGGCATCTGGGCGATGGCGCGGTTGCGCCTGCATCCGCAGTCGGTGAGGCTGGCCGGCGGGCGACGCTAACCAGTAGGACCTCGGACCCATTGGCTTGCTGCCCGGAGCGGCAGTACCATAACCACCCCGCCGCTGTCACCGCGGCGGCCGGTTGCATCGAATTTCACAGCTTGAGGAGGGCACCATGGCTTATCACCTCGAAGGTCGGCTTCTGGAAGTGTGCAATTGCAAGGTGCTGTGTCCGTGCTGGATCGGCGAGGATCCGGACTTCGGCACTTGCGACACGATCGTGGCCTGGCATTTCGACAAGGGCAAGATCGAGGGCGTCGACGTCGCGGGCACGACGATCGCGTTGATCGCGCACGTTCCAGGCAACATCCTGCAGGGCAACTGGCGCGCCGCCGTCTACCTGTCCGACAACGCAACGCCGGCGCAGGAAGAGGCGATCCTCAACGTGTACACCGGCAAGCTCGGCGGGCCGGTTGCCGACCTGGTGAAGCTCGTGGGCGAAGTGGTGTCCGTCGAGCGCGCACCGATCACGTTCGACGTTCAGGGCGGCAAGGGCACGCTCAAGATCGGCGACGCAGGTTACGCCGAGCTCGAGCCGTATCAGGGCGCGATGGGCGGAACGACGACGCTATCCAACACGGTGTTTTCGACCGTTCCCGGTGCACCGGTATTCGTCGGCAAGTCGCCGCGTTACCGCTCGAAGAACGAAAAGCTCGGGATCGATCTCGACATGAAGAATCACAACGCGCTGCAGAGCACCTTCGCGTTCGACGCCTGATCGGAACGCGCGGCGATAGCGATGACCGCGGGTACCGATGTCGCTCCGGGAGTCGCCGGCGGCGGGCTCATGCTTCGCCGCCGCGTGAGCTTCCTCGCGCTCATGGGTACCGTGATCGGCTCGGCGTGGCTCGTGTTGTGGCTATGGAGCGCGAGCCCCTATGGCCGCTACCTCGACCACGGGCGATGGACCGATGTCGGCGCGCTCGCGTCGCTTTGCCGGGCGGTTCCCGGAGGCGATTTTGTCGTGCCGGCGCTGCTCTACGCGGCGGCATGGGTCCTGATGATCGCGGCGATGATGTTGCCGACCACGCTTCCGATCCTCGAGATGTTCCGCCGCATCACCACCGGACGCGCGGACTCGGGCCGGTTGATCCTCCTGGTCGTGACGGGCTACCTGGCCGCGTGGGTGGGCTTCGGGATCGTGGCGCACATCGGGGACGCACTGCTGCACGCCGCCGGCGAACGGACGAGCTGGCTGTTGACCGACGGCTGGATCGTCGGCGCGGTCGTGCTTGCCGGCGCCGGTGCTTTCCAGTTCAGCGCGCTCAAATATCGCTGCCTCGACAAGTGCCGCACGCCGCTCGGCTTCATCGTCGAGCGCTGGCGCGGCGTCTCACCTCGCCGATCACGGCTTGTTCTGCGTCGGCTGTTGCTGGGCGCTGATGCTGCTGATGTTCGTCGTCGGAACGGGGAGTCTCGGCTGGATGCTCGCGCTCTCGGCGGTGATGGCGGCAGAGAAGAACCTGCCGGGCGGCCGCCGCCTGTCCGCGCCGCTCGGCATCGCGCTGTTCGCCGCGTCCGCAGCCGTCGTCCTGACCAACGCCTGAAAGTAGGGCCGGACTCGACTTTGCCCTACACGGTCGGCCGTCATGGCTGAACACGCTGCCGGTGCGCGACTCGTGGACGTGCGCCAAGTGAGAGCGTGTCAGGTTCATTCGGCCTGCATCTTGCGCACGTAGTCTTCCAGCCGTTTCCCGGGCTCGTCCGGATAGCGCAGCTCCGCAACGTTGACGGCACCGATCCGGTCCAGCCGGAAATTACGAAAGTTCTGCCGCAGCTCGCACCACGCACCCAGCGTCCAGGCGTCGCCCCAGAAGTAGAGCCCGAGCGGCCGGACTCGCCGCGCAGTGGACTGTCCTTCGACGTCCTTGTAGTCGAGATCGGCGAAGCGA
>VBCL01000019.1 GCA_005888865.1 Betaproteobacteria bacterium
GCCTGCACCGCCGATCCCGGCAACGCCGCACCGGTGATCGGCTTCACCGACGTGTGCGAGGTCGATTTCCGGGTCGCGATGCACCTCTCGCGCGTGCACGAGGATCCGCGGGTCACCCGGCCTTACAGCGAAGCGCAATGGGCAGCCATCGATGCGCTGGGCGAGCGCGTCGATCGCGATCTCGTCGCGCACGACGTGCGTCTGACGCAAGGCGGCGAGCCCACCTTCGTGTCGGTCGACGACATGGAAGGCGCCGAATGGAACATCGCGGCGCTCGGGCCCGCGAAGCTTGTGCTTGCCGAAGCGCTCCTCAAGCGGCTCAAGGCGCACTTCGCGCCCGGGGCGTTGCTGCATCACGGGCAGGGGAAGTGGTATCCGGGCGAGCCGCTGCCGCGGTGGGCGATTGGCATTCATTGGCGTGGCGACGGCGAGCCGCTGTGGCAGGACGAGTCGCTCTTTGCCGATACGCAGACACGCGGCGATTCCAAGCTCGAATCGGCACGCGAGCTGGCATCGCGATTGGCGCAGAGGCTCGGTCTGCCCGAGAAGGCGATCATCACCGCGTACGAGGACGTGCCGACGCTGCTCAAGGAAGAAGCTGCGCTGCCGGTCAACGCGGATCCGCTGAAGGCGAATCTCGCCGATCCCGACGAGCGCGCCCGGCTTGCCCGTTTGCTGCTCGCGGGTCTGGATCAGCCGTGTGGCTACGTGCTGCCGCTCAAAGCAGGCGGCGAGCGCCGCGACGACGGCGGGCCGCTCGTCTGGGAATCGAGTCCGTGGCCCCTGCGCCGCGAGCGCCTCTACGCCGTGCCCGGAGACTCGCCGCTCGGCTTGCGCCTGCCGCTGGCATCGCTGCCCGATGTTCTACCCAGCGAGGGCGAGCACGACCCGCCGATCGATGCGTTCGCGCCGCGGGGAGCGCTACCGCGGCGCGATGAGCTCCGCGGCGCGCGCACGGGCCGGGTGCACGGGTCCAAGCCGCGAGAGGTGGTGAAGACCGCGCTCACCGTGCAGGTCCGCAACGGGCATGTGCACGTCTTCATGCCACCGATAACACGCCTCGAGGATTACACGGCCTTGCTGGTGGCGATCGAGGAGAGCGCGCGCGCCGCGGATACGCCGATCGTGGTCGAGGGGTACACGCCGCCACGCGATCCTCGGCTCAAGGTGCTCAATGTCACGCCCGACCCCGGCGTGATCGAAGTCAACATCCATCCGGCGTCGTCGTGGCGCGAGCTGATGGTCACGACCGAAACGCTCTACGCGGAGGCGCGCAAGACGCGGCTCGGCACCGAGAAATTCATGCTCGATGGCCGCCACACCGGTACCGGCGGCGGTAACCACGTGACGTTGGGTGGCGCGACACCCGCCGACAGTCCCCTGCTGCGGCGGCCCGATCTGTTGCAAAGCCTCATTACCTATTGGCAGAACCATCCCTCGCTGTCGTACCTCTTCTCCAGTCTGTTCATCGGCCCGACCAGCCAGGCGCCGCGTGTCGACGAAGCGCGCGACGATCGGCTCTACGAACTCGAGATCGCCTTCCAGCAGCTCGAGCGCAAGCACCGCGCGGGCGAAGATACGGCGCAGCCATGGCTCATCGATCGCCTGCTGCGAAACCTCCTCACCGATCTGACCGGCAATACGCATCGTGCCGAGTTCTCGATCGACAAGCTCTATTCGCCCGAAGGCCCGACCGGACGGCTGGGGCTGCTCGAATTCCGCGCGTTCGAGATGCCGCCGCACGCGCGGATGAGCGCGGTGCAGATGCTCCTGCTGCGCGCGCTGGTCGCGCGCTTCTGGCAGGTGCCGTACCGCGGCAAGCTGGTGCGGTGGGGGACCGCGCTGCACGACCGCTGGCTGTTGCCTTATTTCGTCGCGGCGGATATCCGCGACGTCGTCACCGACTTGAATGCGTTCGGCTACGCCTTCGACGCGACGTGGTTCGATCCGTTCGTGGAGTTCCGCTTCCCGCGCTTTGGCACCGTGACCTACGACGGCGTGTCGATCGAGCTGCGCCAGGCGATCGAGCCATGGCACGTCCTCGGCGAGGAGATCAGCGCCGGTGGAACCGCGCGGTATGTTGATTCGTCGGTCGAGCGGCTCCAGGTCAAGGTCAGCGGCGTGACGCCTGGACGACACGCGGTGACGTGCAATCAACGGGCGCTGCCGCTGACGCAGACCGGCGTCCCGGGCGAATTCGTTGCGGGCGTGCGCTTTCGAGCGTGGAATCCGCCGTCGGCGCTGCATCCGACGATCGGTCCGCAAGCCCCACTCACCTTCGATCTCATTGATACGTGGGCGGGCAGGGCGCTCGGGGGCTGCACCTATCACGTGTCGCATCCGGGCGGGCGCAACTACGACACTTTTCCGGTCAACGCCAACGAAGCCGAAGCGCGCCGAGTCGCCCGCTTCTGGACGCACGGCCATACGCCCGGTCCGATGCTCGTGCCCGTCGAGCCGACGAACCCGGCGTCGCCGACGACCCTCGATCTGCGCTGGCAGCCGATCGCGTCGGGCGTTGTGCAGCCCGTAAAAGCCGAATCCACGACGATTCCGACCGAAGATTGATGCGGCGGTGACAGACGCGCGTCCAGGCATCGGACGCGCTCCGGTACAATTCTCGATTCCCTTCGCGCGAGCTGCCTTGGTGTCGACCATCCGTACCCGTTTCGCCCCCAGTCCCACCGGTTATCTGCATCTCGGAGGCGCTCGCACGGCACTTTTCGCGTGGGCCTTCGCCCGGCATCACGGCGGGCAGTTCATCCTGCGCATCGAGGACACCGACGTCCAGCGCTCCACCAAGGAGGCGATCCAGGCGATTCTCGACGGGATGGCGTGGCTGGGCCTCGATTACGACGAGGGTCCGTACTATCAGATGCAGCGGCTCGACCGCTACAAGGCCGTGCTCGACCAGATGCTCGCGCGCGATCTCGCGTACCGCTGCTACACGACGCCGCAGGAACTGGAAGCGCTCCGCACCGAGCAGATGGCGCGCGGCGAGAAGCCGCGCTACGACGGCCGCTGGCGCCCCGAGAACATGAAACCGGGCCAGACGCCACCGCCGGGCGTGGCGCCGGTGTTCCGCTTCAAGAACCCGTCGCAGGGAACCGTGGCCTGGGACGATCAAGTCAAGGGACGCATCGAAATCGCCAACGCCGAGCTCGACGACCTGGTGATCGTCCGCAGCGACGGCATACCGACCTACAACTTCGGCGTCATCGTCGACGATCTCGACATGGCCATCACCCACGTGATTCGCGGCGACGATCACGTCAACAACACGCCGCGGCAGATCAACATGATCCGCGCGCTGGGCGCGGATCCTCCCGTGTACGGACATCTGCCGACGGTCCTCGGTGCGGATGGAGCCAAGCTGTCGAAGCGCCATGGCGCGGTCAGTGTCATGCAATACGCCGACGACGGCTTTCTGCCCGATGCGATGATCAACGCGCTCGCGCGCGTAGGCTGGGCGCACGGCGACGACGAAGTTTTCAGCCGCACGCAACTTGTCGAGTGGTTCGACATTGCGCACGTGCATCCGTCGCCGGCGCGCTTCGACCTCGAGAAGCTCGATTGGGTCAATCACGAGCACATCAAGCGGCTGTCGGACGACGCGCTCGGAGAACGCCTGCGCCCGTTCCTGGAACGTGCCGGGCTCGATGTCTCGGGCGGGCCGTCGCCGGCGAGCGTCGCCGCGCTGCTGCGCGACCGGGCGCCGACGCTCGCCAAAATGGCGGCTGCCGCGCACTACTTCTATGCGGCGCCGACCTATGTCGAGGGGAAATTTGCCGAGCAGATGACCGATGCGGTTCGCGGCGCGTTGCCGGATCTTGATGCCGCATTCGGGGCCATCGACTGGACGCGCGAAGCGATCGGGGCCGCGATCAAGACGACCGCCGCGACGCATGGCTTGAAAGCGTCGCAGATCATGATGGCGGTGCGTGCGCTCGTCGCGGGCACGACGAGCACGCCGGCGATCGACGCCGTGCTCGCGCTGGTGGGGCGGGAGCGGACGATCAACAGGCTCGAGCGCGGGCTGGCATAGACAGTGCAATTTCGTGGTTGTCGGCGCGTTAACCGGCGCGCAGCGCCGAGTTCAACGCGCCGAGTTAGTGCATCACGGTTTGTGTGACGCACTGACTTGATGTAGACTTGGAATTTCCTGAACTTGTCGCCCATGACCAAGTTCGTGTTCGTAACGGGTGGCGTCGTTTCCTCGCTGGGGAAAGGGATCGCCGCCTCGTCTCTCGCCGCAATTCTCGCTTCCCGCGGCATCCGAGTCACCAATCTCAAGCTCGACCCGTACATCAACGTCGATCCCGGGACGATGAGCCCGTTCCAGCACGGCGAAGTCTTCGTCACCGAGGACGGTGCCGAGACGGACCTCGACCTCGGGCACTACGAGCGCTTCGTCGACGTGAAGCTGGGCAAGCGCAACAACTTCACCACCGGCCAGATCTACGAGAGTGTGATCCGCAAGGAGCGCCGCGGCGATTACCTCGGAGGCACGGTGCAGGTGATCCCGCATATCACCGACGAGATCAAGAGTTGGATCATGAACGGCGCCGGCGACGCGGAGGTCTGCGTGGTCGAAGTGGGCGGCACGGTCGGCGACATCGAGTCGCTGCCCTTCCTCGAAGCGATCCGGCAGATGGGCATCACGATGGGCCGCGATAACGTCTGCTACATCCATCTGACGCTCGTGCCGTTCATCGCCACCGCCGGGGAGATGAAGACCAAGCCGACGCAGCACTCGGTCAAGGAGCTGCGCGAGATCGGTATCCAGCCGGACATCGTGATGTGCCGTGCTGACCGCCCGTTGCCCGACAGCGACCGTCGCAAGATCGCGCTTTTCACCAACGTCACGCCCGAGGCGGTGATACCCGCGCTCGACACGGACTCGATCTACAAGATTCCGGCGGCGCTGCACGCCGAAGGTCTCGACGAGATCGTCTGCCGCAAACTCTCTCTGAGTCCGAAGCCCGCGGATCTTTCGGTCTGGAACAAGCTGGTCGACGCGCTGGTGCATCCCGAGCACGAGGTGCACGTGGCGATGGTGGGCAAGTATGTCGATCTCACCGAGTCGTACAAGTCGCTGTCCGAAGCGCTGATCCACGCCGGCATCCATACCCGCAGCAAGGTGCAGATCCATTACGTCGATTCGGAGGCGATCGAACGCGACGGCATCGGCGCTCTTGGCGGGATGGACGCGATCCTCGTCCCCGGAGGCTTCGGCAAGCGCGGCGTCGAAGGCAAGATCGCCGCGATCCGCCACGCGCGGGAGAACAAGATTCCGTATCTCGGCATCTGCCTCGGCATGCAGCTCGCGGTGATCGAGTTCGCGCGACACGAGGCCGGACTGGCCAACGCCAACAGCACGGAATTCGATCCCGACACGCCGTATCCGGTCGTTGCTCTGGTCACCGAGTGGCAGAACCGCGACGGCACCGTCGAGACGCGCACCGCGCAATCCGAGCTTGGTGGCACCATGCGTTTGGGAGCGCAGCCTTGCGAAGTCGTCCCCGGATCGCTAGCGCATCGCATTTACGCTACGACGAGCGTCGCCGAGCGACACCGCCATCGTTACGAGGTCAACAACCATTACCTGCCGCGGCTCGAGGCGGCCGGGCTGGTGGTCGGAGCGTGGGCCAAGAGCGCGCTCGCAGGGGACCTGTGCGAGATGATCGAGCTCAACGATCACCCCTGGTTCTTCGGCTGCCAGTATCACCCCGAGTTCAAGTCGAATCCGCGGCGCGGCCACCCGCTGTTCATCGCCTATATTGACGCGGCACTCGCCCACGCGCGCGAGACACGTGGCGAGCCGGCGCGCGCACGGCCGCAGCTCGTCGCCTGATCATGAAGCTCTGCGGATTCGAGGTCGGGCTGGACCGGCCTCTGTTCCTCATTGCGGGCCCTTGCGTGGTCGAGTCCGAGCAGTTGCAGATCGACGTGGCCGGGCGGCTCAAGGAGACCTGCGCCGCGCTCACCGTGCCGTTCGTCTTCAAGTCCTCGTACGACAAGGCCAACCGCAGCTCGTCGAAGTCGTTTCGCGGCCTGGGGATGGAGGAGGGCCTGCGCATTCTTTCGGAAGTGAAGCGCCAGATCGGCGTGCCGGTGCTGACCGACGTGCACGCCGAGGACGAGGTCGCCCAAGTCGCCGCCGTGGTGGACGTGCTGCAGACTCCGGCCTTTCTCTGCCGGCAGACCGATTTCATCCGTGCCGTGGCCGCGGCGGGAAAGCCCGTGAACATCAAGAAGGGTCAGTTCCTCGCCCCGGAAGAGATGGTCAACGTCGTGGCCAAGGCGCGCGAAGCGAGCGGCCGCGACAACATTCTCGTGTGCGAGCGCGGCGCGTCGTTCGGTTATCACAATCTGGTGTCGGACATGCGCTCGCTCGCCATCATGCGTGCGACCGGTTGTCCCGTGGTGTTCGATGCGACGCACTCGGTTCAGCTGCCGGGCGGGCAGGGAACGTCGAGCGGCGGCCAGCGCGAATTCGTTCCGGTGCTCGCGCGCGCCGCGGTCGCCGCAGGTGTGGCCGGGGTGTTCATGGAAACGCATCCCAACCCGGACAAGGCGCTCTCCGATGGCCCGAACGCCTGGCCGCTCGCCCGCATGCGCGAGTTG
>VBCL01000020.1:0-4437 GCA_005888865.1 Betaproteobacteria bacterium
ATTGTCAATCAGATTGGAAACGAGGGTGGACAGCGCCTGCGCATCCCCCGATACGATCGGCGGATCCGACGGCATCGCGGGCTCGATCAGTCCCAGGTCGATCGACTTCGCCGTGGCCAGCGGCGCGAGCTCCTCGATCACGTCGCGCGCGAGCGCACGAACATCGACAGGGGCGAAAGGTCGCTCGGCAACACCGGGTTCTTCGCGGGCAAGTGTCAGCAGCTGCTCCGAGAGGCGCGTAGCGCGCTCGAGCCCGGCCTTGAGATCACCCAGCGCGGCGCGGCGCTCGGCGTCCGTCGTCGCTCGCTCGGCGAGCTGCGCCTGCAGATGCACCGCGGTGAGCGGCGTGCGCAATTCATGCGCGGCGTCGGCGATGAAGGTCCGCTGCGCGGCGAGCGCCTCGCGCAGCCGATCGAGCAGCTCGTTGAGGGCGCGCACCAGCGGGTGCACTTCCACGGGCAGTCCCCGCTCGGGGAGCGGCTCGAGCAGGCTCGGTGAACGCCTCGCGACGGCTGCGACGACGCGTTCCAGAGGCTTGAACCCCTGAGCGATGATGAGCCAGATCAGCAGGCCGACGACCGGTAGCATGACGAGCAACGGCACGATCGTGCGCAGGGCCATGCTCGCGGCCAGTGCGCGGCGGGCATGCATCGGTTGCGCGACCTGCACGACCTGGTTCCCGGCGAGCGCACTGAACACGCGCCAGTCGCCCTGGCTGGTGTGCGCGTTGGTGAACCCGAGCTGGGCATGCTGCGGCAGCACCCGCTGCGGCTGCGATAGATAGAGCCGCACGCCGTTCCGGTCCCAGATCTGGACCACCAGCGCGTCGTCGCCGCTGCCGCTCCCCGCCGCTCCGTCAGGCGCGGCACCGAATGGCGCGTCGGTGAGCGATGCGGCCATCTCCTGCAACTGATGGTCGAACAGTTCGTTGGCTTCTACGCGGGCGCGAAAATACGTGCCGACCGCCGCAGCGGCGACGGCGACCGACAGCCCGGTGAGGAGCCAGAAAAGTAATTCGCGGCGGATCGACGTCACTTAATGGACCCCCACGCTTGCGGCCTCATTAATCAATTCGGCCGCTGCGCTGCCCCCAAACGCGGGGGTGCAGTTCGCGCCTTGGGGCGGCCCTGCGGCGCTCACGTGTGTACCCCCACGCTTGCGGCTGTGGCCGCTGCGCTGCCGCGCGCAACCATCCAGCCGACGCCGCGGACGTTGCGGATGAAGTCGGCGCCAAGCTTCTTGCGCAGCGAGTGGATGTGGACTTCCACTGCATTGCTTTCGACCGGGTCGCTCCAGCCATAGAGCTTGTCCTCGAGCTGCGCGCGCGACAGGATCACGCCAGGCCGGGTAAGCAGTGCCTCGAGCAGCGCGAACTCTCGTGGCGAGACCGCCACCAGCTCGCCCTTGAAACGCACCTCGCGAGTCGATGGATCGATCTCGACGTCGCCCGACGCAAGCAATCGCCCAGCGCGGCCGGAGCCGCGTCGCAGCAACGCGCGGAGGCGTGCGGCGAGCTCGTTCAGATCGAACGGCTTGACGACGTAATCGTCGGCGCCGGCATCGAGGCCCGCGACCCGATCGGCGACGGCGTCGCGGGCGGTGAGGACCAGCACCGGACGGCTGTCGCCGCTCTTGCGCATCGCCCCCAGCACCTCGAGCCCGGTCCGCTTGGGCAACCCCAGGTCGAGCACCAGCGCGTCATGCACGCCTTCGGCGAGCGCAAGCTCGGCTGCGCGACCGTCTTCGACCCAGTCAACCGCAAAACCATCCTGACCCAGCCCGTGACGGACGCTGGCGCCGATCATCGGATCGTCTTCGGCGAGCAGTACGCGCATCAGATTGCGTCGGAACCGGAAACCACGGTCGAGAAGGCACGTGAGAGCGTAGCGAGCAGCTCTCACTTCTTTTCGAACTTGAGGGCCGCCGAATTCATACAATAGCGAAGTCCCGTCGGCCGAGGCCCGTCGTCGAAAACGTGGCCGAGATGCGCGTCGCAGCTTGCACACAGGACTTCGGTCCTTCGCATGAAGGCGCTTCGATCCTCTGCGGTGCGCAGATTCTCCTCGGCGGCCGGCGCGTAGAAGCTCGGCCACCCGCAGCCGGCGTCGAACTTGGTATCGGAGTCGAACAGGATCGCGCCGCAACAGACGCAGGTGTACTTGCCAGGCTCATCGGTGGCCCAGTATTCACCGCTGAACGGCGCCTCGGTGCCCTTCTTTCGCGTAACGCGATACTGCTCAGACGTCAGTGCCGCTTTCCACTCCGCATCGGACTTCGTTACCTTGTCGGCCATGGGGTTTTCGCCTCCCTTTGTCTGTAGCAAATAGCACTCTGACCGCTAAATAGGGTCCGAATGCAGTATAGTTTTCGTTTCGCGCCGTCATGACGTCCCGCTCCGCCCCATTGGATTCCCTGGCCGCAGGCACGTTCCGCAGGGACGTCAAGATCATCGGCCTCATCGGCTCGGCGCACTGTCTGTCCCACTTCTTTCAGCTCGTCCTGCCGCCGCTGTTTCCGCTGCTCAAGGCAGACTTCGGCGTCACCTATACGACATTGGGGGCGCTGGTCAGCGTTTTCTACGTCGCGAGCGGCCTCTGCCAGTTCGGTGCAGGCTTCGCGGTCGATCGGTTCGGCGCGCGCCCGGTATTGCTCGGCGGTATCGGGCTGCTCGCGGGCGGGGCGCTCGTCGCCGGGCTCATGCCCGACGTCTTCTGGCTGTTTCCGCTGGCGTTCGTCATGGGTATGGGCAACGGGGTGTTCCATCCAGCGGATTTCGCTGTCCTCAACGCCAACGTCGCACCGCGGCGGCTGGGGCACGCCTACAGCACGCACGGGATCGGAGGCAGTCTCGGCTACGCGATGGCGCCGGTCGTGAGCTATGGGCTGGGCAGCATGATTGGCTGGCGTCATGCCCTTGTCGTGCTTGGCGCGGTCGGCCTGGTGGCCCTGGCGGCGCTCGCCACACAGCGCCGCGCGCTCGCGAGCCGCGCGCATGACGCCGTAGTGCCGCACCACACGCTCGCGGGCAGCCTCGAGCTGTTCCGGCAAAAGGCGATCGTGCTCTGCTTCCTGTATTTCGCCGTGTTGACGCTGGCGACGATCGCTATCCAGACCTTCGCCGGCACCGCGCTCAACGCGGCTTACGGCGTTCCGATGGCGATCGCGACTTCGGCGCTGACCGCGTATCTCCTGGGTAGCACGACGGGGATTCTGGCCGGCGGCTTCCTGGCCGCGCACACCGCGCATCACGATCGGGTCGCGGCGAGCGGCTTGTTCGCGGGCGGCGCTCTCATGCTGTTGGTCGGTGCGGTGCCGGCAGTGGCGAGTCTGGCGATCGCGCTCTTCGCGGTCACGGGCTTCGCCCTGGGCGCGACCGGGCCCTCGCGCGACATGATTGTTCGCGGCGCAACCCCGCCCGGCGCCTCGGGCCGAGTCTACGGCTTCGTCTACTCGGGCCTCGATTTAGGGTCGACCATCGCGCCGGTGGCGGTGGGAACGTTGCTCGATCGGGGCGAGCCGCGGGCGGTATTCGTGGCCGTGGCGGTGTGCATGTTCCTCGCCATCGGTACCGTGCTGCAAGTCCGGCGCTCGGCAGCCGTGCGGGCAGTCGCGGCCGGCGCCGAGTAGCATCTTCGAGCGATGGATCTCGGCATCGCCGGCAGAACCGCGTTGGTGTGCGCTGCAAGCAAGGGTCTCGGCCGCGGCTGCGCGGAAGCACTGGCTCGCGAAGGCGTCGCCGTGACGATTTGCGCCCGTACCGAGGCAACCGTTCGACAGGCTGCCGCCGAGATCGGCGCCGCGACGGGCCGCGAGGTCCGCTGGGTCGCGTGCGACATCACCACGCCGCAGGGTCGAGCCGCCGTGTTGGCCGCGTGCCCGCAACCTGACATCCTGGTGAACAACGCCGGCGGTCCGCCGCCCGGCGATTTTCGCGAGTGGGACCGCGATACGTGGATACGCGCGCTCGACGCGAACATGTTGACGCCGATCGAATTGATCAAGGCAACGATCGACGGCATGATCGAGCGCAAGTTCGGAAGGATCGTCAACATCACGTCGTCGGCGGTGAAGGCACCGATCGACGTCCTGGGCTTGTCGAACGGTGCCCGCAGCGGGCTCACCGGGTTCATCGCTGGTCTCGCGCGCAAGGTCGCGCGCCAGGGCGTGACGATCAACAATATCCTGCCCGGATCCTTCGATACCGACCGCCTGCGCAGCAACATGGTGCTCCGCGCGAAGGCCGCCGACAAGCCCGTCGAGGACATCGCCCGGGCGGCGCAGCAAGCCAATCCCAGCGGGCGCTTCGGTACGCCGTCGGAGTTCGGTGCGCTGTGCGCGTATCTCTGCAGCACTCACGCCGGGTACATCACGGGACAGAATCTGTTGATCGACGGCGGCGCATTCCCGGGAACATTTTGAACGCAAGCGACCAGTGGG
>VBCL01000020.1:4459-5027 GCA_005888865.1 Betaproteobacteria bacterium
TTCTCCGGCAGCCCCTTCCACTTTTTCCACTCTCGCCACCGATTGCCACCCGATGATCGATCTCTACTACTGGACCACGCCCAACGGGCACAAGATCACCATCTTCCTCGAGGAAGCGGGGGTGCCGTACACGATCCATCCGGTGAACATCGGCAAGGGCGAGCAGTTTGCTCCCGAGTTTCTGAAGATCTCGCCCAACAACCGCATTCCGGCGATCGTCGACACGGCGCCCACGGACGGAGGCGCTCCGCTGTCGATGTTCGAGTCGGGCGCGATCCTGCTCTATCTCGCCGACAAAATCGGCCGCTTCATTCCTGCCGACTGGCGCGCGCGACTCGATTGCATCCAGTGGTTGTTCTGGCAGATGGGAAACCTGGGCCCGATGGCCGGACAGAATCACCATTTCGGCCTCTACGCGCCTGAAAAACTGCCGTACGCGGTCGACCGCTACGTCAAAGAGACGGGTCGGCTTTACGCGGTATTGAACAAGCGGCTTGGCGACCGCGAGTTCATCGCCGGCGAGTACACCATCGCCGACATCGCGAGCTATCCCTGGATTCAGCCGGAG